>NZ_JBLUOI010000096.1:0-14861 GCF_048059995.1 Metabacillus sp. YM-086
AAAGAGTTGATAAAGCTCATAATTAAATCTTTAAAACGTTGACGTTTCTGTTTTGTTTAGTTTTCAAAGAACTACTTCGCTTACTCAATCGTTAGCGACAAAAATCATTGTATCACATATATTCTTCAGTGTCAACTTCCACGAAAATTATATTTCTTTCATTCAAGCGACTTAACTTAATTATCTTATCACCGAACTTCACAGAAGTCAATAACTTTATTTCTTTCAATAAAGCAATGTCCCTTATTGAAAATCAAGATACTAAATATATCACCTTACTTTCAACTTGTCAAAACCTAAAACTAAACAGGTTATCTCCAAGCAGAGTTCAAATTCTATCACCCCCTTTACAAGAAGTCAACAACTAATTTCCCATTTAAGATTCCATCCTCATATCTTAAAAGCCAATCCAAAAGGATTGGCTTCCATTATTCTTACCTAATTAACCTAAGACATCTGAAATATTCTCCATGTTTTCTTCAATCCATCGAAGCGCTTCGTCTATCGTAGGAAATTCCTGTGCCTCAAAAGACATCTCGTCTTGCAAAAGCCAAACGTCCTTCGTGTCTTCATGTGATCCACCAATTGACCAGTGAAGAAGACTATATGGATGGTTTTCATTTAAAAAGGATACCCATGTTTTATTTAAAGCTACATTTTTTATGGAATTTAATCGATCCTTCATCTATACTCCTCACTTTACAACTAAACTCATACGCGGATTTAATATTTGTGAGGGACTTTTTAACATGAAGCTTCTAGCTGACTCGTTATAAGAAATCGTTAGTTGATCATCTAAAAAGACCATTTTCGTTCTTTCTACTACTAAAGGTACGTAATTTGTCTCTATATTCACATCATCCTGATCTTGTTCTTCAACAAGCCACAATGCTGTTACACCGCTCATGACGCAGCCACAACCTTCAGTGTCGTATTTTATTTTTAAAAACCGTTCATTATTTTCAGCTAATTTTGGTTCTAGTTGTTGTATTGCTTCATCTGTAAAAGTCACCTGCATGATAAATCTCCTTTTTAAAATCCTTTTTATATAAGCACATTTTATCACAGGCTGTATATTCTTGCATAAATTTACTCCTAGAGGATCATTTTTGTAAAAAAACAAAGGATGAGTACTATACCTACTCATCCTCTTACTTTTGTTTTAAATCTACAATTGTTTGAATCGACAGCTGCTGACGATCACCAGTTTCCTCATTTATAATTCGCAAAGTATGCCGAATGGGATCAATATAATGTACATAACCTGAGCACGTATGAAAAAAATGATCTTTATAATAGGTAAACACAAGTTCTGTATGCTCCTCCATTGCCTGACAAATGGTTTCATTAAATTGTTCAAGTTGCTGTTCATCAAGTTCGGGTTTCTTCTGATAGGTATCTTCTTCGGACCAGTCTCGTAAAAGCTTAACATGTTCAGGGAGCATCATAGATGTCCATTTTATATTTCCTCTATCCCGTATCATGTCTCGTCACCACCTTCAAAACGATTTACTAGTGAAAAGCTTTCGGATAGCCTAGTTGAGTTAATGTATGAGCAATCTCTTGATATCCGAGATTATTTGGATGGATATGGTCCTTAGATAAAAGATCTTCTTGTCGACCTTTAAATACCGAGTAAATATCTGCAACTCGAATTGTTTTTCCATTATCAAAGCTGTTTAATTGACGATTAAAAAAACGAACCCATGTATCTGCAAGTGCAATTTCCGGCAATGGATTATAAAGATTAAGCAAATAAATGATAAAAGGAACACCACATTCTTTTTTCAATTCATGAATGGTTTCCATTATTTTCACCATATTGTTATGGCACTCTTTTACAGATTGAGTTAGGTCTGTTGTATCACGGGATTCCACGAATTCTTTGCTAGCTTGAATTAAATCGTTTCCTCCAGCTGAGATGGTAATAATGTTGGCATGTTTAATTTTCTGATGCAGCTCAGGACTTTCTACAATTTGTAAAACACCGCCTGTTTCTATACCAGATTTTGCGTAAATACCAGCACATACGTGGGTATTTAGCTTTTCCTCAGTTAATCTCACATAACGTCCAACAAATCCAGGTGCTAGAAATGATGCGCCTACTCCAACTGTCAAGGAATCTCCTAGAGCTACATATGTTAAACATGACCGATTTGTTTCCACATGATATCCTCCTAAAAAAGCAAATAAAGTCCTTATACTTTATATTCCTAAACAGAAGGATCGTAGCTTTTCCAAATTGAAATAGGCTTTTATGCTTTATGCCCACCAACAAGCGTGGCACGTTGCTTGGCTGTGCCAGCAGGTGTATAGGACACAGCCCGTAAAATGGCATCAGAGCCATATTTATGACGGATCGAGTCCATCACATATCCTAAAGTGCGTTGTTTTGTACGATTTGGTCGAAATAAATCCAGCTGCATTTCACAGTCATCTTCAATATTCGAGAGGGCGATTGAAATTTTCCGTACGGTTTTATTTTCATAAAAATTTTCAAAAAGCTGAAGACATGTTTCATAAATATCCATTGTAATATTTGTTGGTTCCTCAATTGTTTTAGAGCGATAAAACCCGCCACCAAATTCATCACGGCTATACCCAATTCCAAGGCTAATTGTACGACCAACCTTTTGATGCTGGCGTGCTCTACGGGCAACTTCCTCACTTATCTCTAACATCACATGTTTGACTTCTTCCGGGTCAGGGTAATCACGGAGCAACATTTGGCTTTTTCCAAAACTGATTTGCCCTTGCATAATTGGAGCACCAACTTCTGATAAATCAACACCCCATGCATGATAATAGAGTTGATTTCCCATCACACCAAATTTCTTTTCCAAAAGCTCAAGAGGATAGTTAGCAAGCTGTCCGATATTAAAAATCCCCATTCGATTTAAGGTTTTTTGCACTCTTGATCCAATCCCCCACATGTCACTTAGCGGTTCGATTTTCCATAGCTTTTCCTTCACATCGTCATATGTCCATTCGGCAACACCTGTCTTTTTCGCTTCAGTATCTAAGCACACTTTCGCTAAAAGCATATTTGGCCCAATTCCAATGGCACTTGGAAGGGAAAATTCCCGTTCCATGTCATCACGAATTTTATGAGCAATTGTTAAAGCATCTCCCCAAATATGCTCTACCCCATCCACTTTGATAAAACTTTCATCAACACTATAGGTATGGATTGCATCTTTCGGTACATATCGATGAAAAAGCCTTGTCAACTCCGTTGAAATGCGGACATATGTCGCCATCCTTGGGTTCACAATCGTAATACGGGGGTCTTTTGGCACTTCAAATAACCTGGACCCCGTTTTAATTCCAAACTCCTTTTTAAGTCGAGGAGATGCAGCTAAGACGATACTCCCTTGCCGCTCCGTATCACCTACAACAGCCAAATAACATGTTAATGGATCCAACCCAAGCAACACGGCGGCACAACTTGCATAAAAGCTTTTCATATCAATACAAAGAATCTTTTGTTTTGGCAGCTGATCGTAGTTTTCAATCATAGCCGTTTCCTCCAATAGAATATATGTTCGTATAAAGTATATTCTATATATTAAGCGAATATACGTTCGATTTCAATGGTAGTTTTCACCATGAAGCATGATGAACAAATACTTCAAAAGATGTATACTACCTTTAACGAGGTGAAATATGGAAGAAAAGATACTTTTCAAAATGCTTCGAAAAAGTTTTTTACAGTACGGAAGAAATCTTGATGAAGATCCATTATCAAGTGAGGATTCCGCTTATTTACTCGAAAAGATAGCCGCGGATAAAAACGATGATACAGAATGGTATGAGGTTATAGAGGATGCTGTCTATAGCTATGTAACAAATCAAGAATAAAAGAGCCTTGTGAGTCAAGAAGACATCACAAGGCTACTATTCACAGACAAGAATTTGTCTCGTAAAACTTCCCTTTTTCGCAACACCACGATCAACAATTTTAAACCCTGCTTTTTCTATTAAATAATCAATCGTTTCAATTGTCACTACAACAACTCTGCTAGCGAAGCTACGGGCACTTCGGAGCATGTCAAGCTGCTTATCTGGGTCTAGAACTGAGCAAAGATTATAAGGCATATCAATAATAGCTACATCATAACAGCCGGTCACATCAAGAATGTCCCTTAAACTAACTTCCCCCTCTAAGCCAAAATAAGCAATATTTTCTCGGGCAAGTGGACAGACAAGTGGGTTATTGTCACTCCCAACAATGTTAATCCCCATTGATAACGCTTCTACTAAAACTGTTCCCGATCCACAGCAAGGATCAATCGCTTTGATATTGTCTACCTTAGGAACAGCAATATTGACGACAGCTCTCGCAACTCTTGTGCTTAAAGCCGTTGAATACTGTTTAGGTTTATTTTGATGATAAAACCAAATGGATTCACTTTTGTTGTATTGACCAAACACCCAGCTATTATGAAGCTTCATAATTACAAACAATAACTCAGGATTAACCAAATCAACTCTACCAACTATTTGTAGCCCAATCTCACGTTCCATTTTACGTCTTTCATCAAAACTTACTTTTTCATAACCGGCCAAATCAGTATGTTCAATGAAGAGCACTTTAAACGTGGCACCCTCTATATTCAATCCCTTTATTTGCTGAACAATGCCCATAAAAGAATCCGCTCTATACATAACATCAATTCTTTCGTTAATAAACGGACTTCGGCTTGGATCAATCTTTACAGTAGTTTCAATTATACTAGAATCTGTATCAAACCCAAAAAGTGAGCGCATCTCCAGTTGGCACAATGAAAGCTCATCTTCATGACTAGTAAATGTATAGATAAATTTCTTTTGTTGTTGAGCCAAGCATTTTCCACCTTTACTTATTAAAATATTATTTTTGAATCGGTTGGTGTTCCCTGATGAAAATACATTTGCCAATGACCTTTTTTATATTTCCAAATCGAACTCCGTAAAGTCGTTTGTTTTCTTGTTGCATCATTTATTTTATAAGTAGTCAAAACAACATCCGTTGACAAGGGATGCAAAGTAAAATCATACAGTTCCATATCTCGGACCGTCAAGCCCCCATCATCAAGACAATCCGATTTTGTCCAAACGTTCCCTGAACTTCCAAATTCAAAAAAATCATCTGCAAGCAGCTTGTTTAATTCAGTAGGAGATGTTCGAACAGTAGGAGTTAACAGCTGCTCTTCTAGAGCCTGGATGTGTGACCGTAAAGAACCGTTAGCTTCAACAGTAGCTAGCTTCTTCTGTGCCTCATCCCATTCTGGGGCAAGTATACTCATCTCCCATAAGCTCCAGTAGTGATCACCCATTTTTCGGCAATCTCTAAGCAACCCCTCCTTTTTAAAGCCAACCTTTTGATAACATGCAATTGCTGAAGTGTTAAAATCAAAAACACCTAAACTAACACGGTGCAAGTTTAGCTGTTCAAATGCAATTTTCACTATTTCAGTCATCATTAGATACCCAATTCCCTTACCTCGAACACCTTGATCCCCAACCAACACTTTTCCAACTCTTGCTGATTTATGCTCACGATCAATATTCGCTAGAGATATATGCCCAATAACGTGTCCAGTTTTTTGAAGAACAACACTATAAACATAAGCATCAGACACATCAGTATTTGCCTTTTCTATATATCGTTCAATTTGTTCTTTGGTTAACGGAAAAGTAAAAGCAGGCCCAGCCCATTGAAGCAAAAACTCAGGTGTAGAAATCCAACTAATTAATTTTTGGATATGATCATGCTTAAAATACTGTAACTCTATCATAAAAAGACTCCTAGTATTAAATGTAAAACGAAAGTGAAGTTTAGGCAATAAATAAAAAAGACATAATGCTGTTAACACTATGTCTAAAATCTTATTTCTTAAAAAATGCTTTGCCTGCTAGTTTTTCAAAAAGTCTCGGCATTACCTGGTAAAGGGTGCTTCCCGCATTCATCCAAGCCGGTAAATTAATTTCGCGTCTTGGAGTCAGCATAGAAGCCACAATGATTCGAGCAACCTTGTTTGGATCGAGCATCCAACGTTCAACATTTTTCACATAGTCCCCTTGTTTATCAGCAATTGTGAAAAAATTTGTTTTAATCGGTCCAGGATTTACAGAGGTAACAAAAATCCCATGCTGCTTAACTTCCATTCTTAAACTGTTAGTAAAACCTAAAACGGCATGTTTACTAGCTGAGTATAAACTTGATTTTGGTGTTGCAATTTTCCCCGCCTGTGAAGCAATATTGATAATATGTCCCTGTCTTCTCTTCATCATCGCTGGCAAAACCATCTTTGTGCTGGCAACTAGACCAAAGACATTGACCTCAAACATACTTTTCATTTCATCTAATGAGGAATGAAGCACTTCATTAAAAATACCGAATCCGGCATTATTAACAAGAATATCAATCGAACCCACATCACGTTCGATCATTGAAAAAACAGTTTGAATTGATTGAAGGTCCTGAACATCTAGTGAATAATAGTGACATGAAACACCGTAATTATGCTTAATACGCTCAGAAAGCTTTGCTAAAACTTCTTCTCTTCTAGCAAGCAAAACAAGATGAGCACCATTTTTCGCACATTCGATCGCAATTTTTTCACCAATTCCACTAGAAGCACCGGTAATAGCCACATAGCACCCCTGTATACGAGAATTCATCTGATCACCTCTTTTTCTCTACAGCATAATAAAGAGCTGGAGTGTTTGTTTCATCAATTTTAATTTGACCGTTGTCCTCAAGGTAGTCAAGCTGTCCAACAGTCTCTGACATAGTCAGCATAAGCTGCTTGTGATATATAGTAGGAAAAAGTGCTTTGCACACTTCAAATGCGGTTAGAGACTTTTTCTGCAAGAACCCTTTAACAAGCTCCGCCCTCTCAGCTTGTTTTTTCAAACGATAGGCAATAAGCTCATGAGCATTCTCAATATTTTCCCCATGTCCTGGATAAACAATAGATAGCGACAAATCAAGCAATTTAGAAATTGAGTTGTTTAGCTGCAGCTGAGGCTTTGGTCTGTCGATAGCTCCGTCAATCATTGGGGGCTCTAGTAAAGGATTTGGAGAGATGTCCTTTAACAGTAAATCTCCCCCAACTAGTATACCTGTCTTTTCTTCATATAAGACGATGTGACTCTGGGCATGACCCGGGGTTTCCATAACTATCCATCCAGGGAGTCCAGCAATCTCCATTCCTTCTACCAGCTCATGATGTAACGTTCGATTACACGAATATTCTAAGGTGTCGTTCAATTTTTGTATAGAAGGTAAGAAATTTTCATCTAATCCAAAGGTGAGAAAAAGTTGTTCAAAATACCGTGCTTGAGCTTGCAGAAACCCTTCATCTTTTTTTAACCACGGCTTGTTAAAGGGGTGGCCAAAGACAGGAATGTTGTGGTCAAAATAATCAAGCATACCAACATGATCTGGATGATGATGTGTAATGATGATTTGTTCAATGTCATCTGGTGTATAACCATATTCCTTTAATTGATGTTGAAAGGAAAGCCACGCTTCTTCTGTTTTAGGTCCAGCATCCACAAGTGTTACACGCTCTCCCTTGATTAAGTAAACATTCACATCACCCACCGGAAACGGTGTGGGTAAAATGATTTTCAAAATTTGCTTTGCCTGTGTTGTCTGGTTCATTTACTCATCCCCATTATTATTTTTATATAAGTTAAGTTAATAAAGAAGCAGGAAATCATGATAATCAAATTATGTATCTTCACTAGGCTTTCTTTAATCTAAACAAATTATCTACCACAATTGTACCTTGCAACTACCACCTTGTCATTATATTCCAATAATTCAAATCTCTAATGATATAAAGAAAACTTGACAACAGCTTATCTAACGCTGCATAATGAATAAAAATTTATATCTTTGCATAGTTGTAGTGTTTTTAATATACATAGCGTTGATTAGGAATAGTAGATAAAATGGCGCAAAAAGAGAGTGGAGTCCATGGCTGAAAGGCTCCATTGCTAACCTTTTATTGAACCTACCCTATGAGCTGTTAGGTAAACCTAACCGTATGTCTGCGATAAAGATTATAAGCTGGGAATGCATAGGCATTCCAAAAAAGGTGGTACCGCGGAGTCATTCCGTCCTTATTATAGGACAGAATGGCTTTTTTATTTATGGAATGCAGGGCTCGGTTAAACTAGCGGTCTAGCAGGAATCGAACTTAATAAGATCACACAATAAAAAGGAGAGAAATTATGGAAAGAATCGGATTTATAGGAGCTGGCTCAATGGCTGAAGCCATGGTTGCAGGACTTATAAAAGGAAATGTGTTTCAAGCGGAGCAAATCATTGTGTCGAATCGCTCTAATTCAGATCGACTAGATGAATTATCAGCAAAGTACGGCATAAAAACGACTCATGATAAAGAACAATTAGTAAAAGATGCTTCCATTATCGTACTAGCAATGAAACCTAAAGATGTAAAAGCAGCTCTTGACGGTGTACAAACTTTAATCAAAGATCATCTTATTGTGTCTGTTTTAGCCGGGATTTCTATACAAACAATTACGGCTATTCTTGGAAAGAAAGTTTCTATCGTTAGGGCAATGCCAAATACATCTGCTGCTATTGGAAAATCAGCCACTGCTATTGCAGGAAGTGATTCTGTAACAATGAAGCAAATGAAAAAATGTAAATCTCTTTTTGAAGCAATCGGGATTTGTAAGATTGTTGAGGAGAATCAATTGGATGCTGTTACTGGGTTATCTGGAAGTGGTCCTGCCTATATTTATTATTTAGTAGAATCAATGGAGAAGGCTGCTGTTGAAGTAGGGTTAGACCCTTTTGTTGCCAGAGATTTAATTGTTCAAACCTTACTAGGGGCATCGGAAATGATTGCTGTTTCAGACAAACATCCATCTCAGCTAAGGAAGGAAGTAACAAGTCCGAATGGCACAACAGAGGCAGGAATATCCATCTTAAAGGAAAAACACGTTCAGGAAGCGGTCATATCATGTATCAAACGGGCAACAGAACGTTCAGAGGAATTAAAAGCAATGTTTTCTGAAGAGTTGGTCACTAATAAAAAGTAAAGATAGCAGGGATTTCATTTGATGTGAAATCCCTGTTTTTTTCTTCCTTTTCAAATAAAAAACCTCTAGAGCAAACCTTATAAGTCAAAACATGATAGTTTAGTGGCGATCATTACCGTAATAGAAAATAAACTAAGATCTAATACCCACTTACCTATTCAATCTGAGTGAATTCATAAATTTTTGCACAAAATAATTGAAAACTAAGTTTAAGAGGTGATACAGATGTCTAATTTCCTTGAAGGTACAATTGAATTTATTAAAACAAATCTAAATAATACAACTCAACGACCACTGCATATTGGTGAAGCAATGACTTTGTGGACTTACTCCATTTTACTTGATGAAGCAAATGCTTTTTGCTACATCGGAAAAAATACATCAGATGATCAGGATATCCAGAAGATGTTAAAAGACAGCATTAAAAACTGTGCCGAACAATCAAACGATGTTAAACAGCTTATGATAAAAGAAGGCGTCCCCATCCCAAACGCAACTCCCCCAAAGCCAAACTCTGACACATTGGACATTCCTTATGGAACAAAGATGTCTGATGAAGAAATAGCAAATGGATTAATTGCAAAAGAGCTGGCAGCAATTAATTTATGTAATGGAACATTAACACAAGCTATCCGTAATGATGTGGGAGCTATGTTTTTGAAGTTCTATAATGAAAAAGTGAATTCTTTACTTATTGTTAAGACAACAATGCTTGAAAGAGGCTGGTTAAAAGTTCCTCCATCTTTTGCAGTAACCGGACACCCCAATTCTTCTGAAGGGAATAAGTAATTATCCTCCAATAAAACCTTTACCTCTTTAGAAAAGCTCTATAAGGGTAAAGGTTTTTCAGGTCTTACAGGACAAAACAAACAAGTGGGGTCATCACATTTTTCTTCTTTCCACTCATTACATAAAGCGCAAAAGTATGTGTCAAAATCATCGTAATAAACAATATGGGACCCACATTTTGAACAAATTTGGTCTTTATCAATAAATCCTTCTAGTTTAATATCTTTAATCACAACAATGCCATCTCTTTCGGTAACCCTCACCTTTTCACCCCAAGAATATAATTTTCCCCTGTCATTTTTTCTTTATAATCATTCACACATTTTTTACAAATACACGAATCTTTTGAAGCAGATGTTAGTAGTTCTTTTGGAAATGATTCAGTCATGCACCAACATGTTTCTGGTTCTTTAGAAACTGTACATTGATTATCATTATGACATAAGGGACACTTCTTCATATTTACACCTTCCATAAAGGATACTTTTATACATGTTTTATTTTAGCACTAAATCCTTCTAGAATATTTTACTTGCATCAAAAAATGTTGAAATTAAATACTAATGAATGGAGGTGGGAAAGTGTTTAACCGCAATGTTATGAGTTTATTACTTAAAAGTACAATACTATCAAGTTTATTCAGTTTTATTGTCATTACACTTACTATTTATCATCATTTTAAAATAAAGAATTTGCTACAGAAGCTTGAAAATAGATCAGTATAAGCATTTTCCAACTAGCCACTAACAAAATGAAGTGGCTTTTTTCACCTTTAACTACATAAAAACTAACAAGCAGAAAACATGCCTATTTTTTATTAGATTGTTATAATTTTTGCGTAAACATAATCTACATAATGGAGGAGAAACAATGAGAACGAAGCTTTTTCAACCTTATCAAATAAAAGATGTAACGATAAAGAACCGTATTGTTATGTCACCAATGTGTATGTATTCCTCAACAGGTCAACAAGGATTTGTTGAAGACTTTCATATGACCCATTATATTAGTCGTGCAGTAGGTCAAGTGGGGTTAATTATGATTGAAGCAACAGCTGTTACTCCACAAGGTCGAATTTCTTCTCAAGACCTAGGAATTTGGAGTGATGATCATCTTCCTCAACTAAAAAAACTAGTATCAGGTATAAAAGAATATGGCTCAAAAACTGCGATACAGCTTGCCCATGCTGGTCGTAAAGCTACGGTTGATGGCGAGATATTTGCTCCATCCGCTATCCCGTTTGATGATCATTCCAAAACACCCACAGCTATGACAAAAGAAGATATTGCATCCACCGTTCAAGCATTTAAAGATGGAGCGAGAAGAGCAAAAGAAGCTGGTTTTGAAATTATTGAAATTCATGGAGCACACGGATATTTAATCAATGAATTTTTGTCTCCATTATCTAACAAACGTGAGGACGAATACGGAGGATCACCAGAAAATCGCTATCGTTTATTAAGCGAAGTAATCGATTCTGTAAAAGAAGTTTGGAGTGGCCCACTTTTTGTCCGGATTTCTGCTTCTGATTATCACGAGGAAGGATTAGATGTTTCAGATTACGTTGAATTTGCAAAGAAAATGAAGGAACAAGGTGTTGACTTAATCGATGTAAGTTCAGGAGCAGTTGTAACTGCCAAAATCAACGTGTTTCCAGGCTACCAAGTCCGTTTTGCTGAAAAAATTAAAGAAGAGGCAAAGATAGCGACGGGAGCGGTCGGACTTATTACGACCGGATTACAAGCAGAAGAAATATTACAAAATAATCGAGCAGATCTTATCTTTATTGCAAGAGAGTTGCTACGAGACCCTTATTTTCCAAGAACAGCAGCAGCTCAGCTTAAAGAAACGCTTGATCCCCCAAAACAGTATGACAGAGGTTGGTAAGATAAAAAGGAGAGATGGCTTAAAATCCATCTCTCTTTCTTGTTTTAACTATTCTTCGGTATTTCAATTTGCATAAAATCTGATGCTATTAACGTTAAAGGAAAGGTATCCTTTGCCTCCTGAAGTAGTAAATCATGCTGCTCTGTTGTTTGGTAACGAGAGCTAATGTGTGTAAGAATTAACTTTTTCGCATTAGATTTTGATGCAATTTTAGCTGCATCCATTGTCGTTGAATGGAAATAATCATATGCAAGCTGTTGATCTTCCTTAGAAAATGTTGCTTCATGAATAAGCACATCAGATTCTTCCGCAAGTTTTATACTTTTCTCGGTGTATCGGGTGTCCCCTAATATTGTCACAACTCTTCCCTTTTGTTTCGGCCCAATAAAATCGTCTCCATTAATAACTGAGCCATTTGGTAACTGAATGTCTCCACCCTTTTTAACTTTTTGATAAATCGGTCCAGGAGGTATTCCGAGATTTTTGAGTTTTTCAACAAGTAAGGGACCCGGTAAATCTTTTTCAATTACTCGGTATCCATATGAGTCAATTCCATGCTCCAATTTTTCAGCAATAACCTGAAAAGATTCATCCTCAAAAATAATACCATTTTCAATTTCTACAAATTCTATTTCATAAGTTAAATGTGTGTGGCTAACAGAAAGTGATATTTTTACAAACTCTTCTATTCCTTTAGGTCCGTATATCGTTAAAGGGGTTTCTCCACCTTGAAATGACCTTGAACTAATTAACCCTGGTAAGCCGTAAATATGATCACCGTGCATATGTGTAATAAAGATTTTCTCAATCTTTCTAGGCTTAATAGAAGTATGTAAGATTTGATGCTGCGTCGCTTCACCACAATCAAATAACCATACTGCATTTCTCTCCTCTAATAACTGGAGGGCTACACTCGAAACATTCCGAGCTTTAGCAGGAATTCCGGCTCCTGTACCGAGAAACATAATATTCAATATAATGCCTCCTCCTTTACATTATCAAGCATACATGAAAGAGAATGATTATGACAATATAGGTTTTTGACATGATAATTGTTAAAGGATTGGCACTCTTTCGCATTAAATATTTACATTTATTCTTGTTTTTTCATACCTTCATGAATAAAAATTCAATCAACCTCTTGACCAATCCATCAATTATTGTCTAAAATAGACTGAATTATACAAAGATTTCTACAAAATAGATGCATATCAGACGATATTTTTCTGCAAATCGTTTATAATAGTTTATGATGAAAGTCTTTTTAGAGCTATTATGTTTGATTTACTGCAAGATAACCTTTAAAATTAAGTATTCGTATAGGAGTATTTTACATTCAGTGTTCAAAAAATTCGATCTAGTCTTCTTTTTTTGAATGTATATGCTGATGAAATAAATAAATGTATTTAACAAAGTGAGGTACGAACGTGATTACACAAGAACATCCAAAATCAATTATTGTCATTTTCGGAGCAACAGGTGATTTAGCAAAACGAAAGTTATTCCCATCTATCTACCGCCTTGTTCAAAATGAGAAAATCGGAAAAAACTTTGCCGTTGTTGGGGTAGCAAGAAGACCTTGGACAACTGATGAATTCCGTAGTAATGTTTCAGATTCTATTCAAACTTCAATGAAAGAATCCAAGGATCTAGAAGAATTCACATCTCATTTTTATTATCACCCATTTGATGTAACGAATCCATCATCCTACTTAGAATTAAATGGTCTGCTAAGTGAGCTTGATGGAACTTATCAAACAGAAGGCAATCGCATTTTCTATCTAGCAATGGCACCTGAGTTCTTTGGTACAATTGCACAAAATCTTAAAAAAGAAGGATTAACAGATACGAATGGCTGGAGCAGATTAGTAATCGAAAAACCATTTGGACACGATCTTCCTTCTGCTCGAAAACTGAACCAAGAAATTCGTGAAGCATTTAATGAAGATCAGATTTATCGTATTGACCATTACTTAGGGAAAGAAATGGTTCAAAACATTGAAGTAATTCGCTTTGCTAACGCCCTATTTGAGCCTTTATGGAATAATCGTTACATATCTAATATCCAAGTAACATCTAGTGAGATTTTAGGTGTGGAAGACCGAGGACGTTATTATGAGAATTCAGGTGCACTCCGTGATATGGTTCAAAACCATATGCTTCAAATGGTTGCTTTATTAGCGATGGAGCCGCCTATTAAACTGACTACTGATGAAATTAGAAGTGAAAAAGTAAAAGTTCTGAGAGCACTTAGAGCCGTTGCCGAAGATGAAGTTAGTCAATACTTTGTTAGAGGTCAATATGGTGCAGGTCAACTAGAAGATAAACAGCTAGTTGCCTATCGCGATGAAAATAATGTAGATGATGATTCTCAAACTGAAACTTATGTTGCCGGAAAATTATTAATTGATAACTTTAGATGGGCCGGTGTTCCTTTCTATATTAGAACTGGAAAACGAATGGCTGCAAAATCAACAAAAATTGTTGTTCAATTTAAAGATATTCCAATGAATTTATATTACAAAAAAGGTGAAACTGTTCCACCTAACTTGTTAATCATTCACATTCAACCTGAAGAAGGAATTACTCTTCAGTTAAATGCGAAAAAGGATGAAGATGAATCTGGCATCTCAAAACCAGTTAAGCTTGATTTATCTAATAATTTCCTTGATGGAATTAATACACCGGAAGCATATGAAAAATTAATTTATGACTGCATGCGTGGAGACGCCACTAACTTCACTCATTGGGACGAAGTAGCTTTATCATGGAGCTTTGTAGATCCAATTTCAGAAGCATGGACAAAAGGTAAAGCAGCTCTTGCAAGTTATCCTTCTGGATCAATGGGACCTAAAGAAGCAGATGAACTTTTGAAGGAAGATGGAAATCAGTGGTGGCCTGTTAACTAAAACAGGATGTGATGACCTGGAATCGATCCCAAAATTTTAAATTTATAAAGAAATAGTAAAAGCCGATTAGGATAAATCCAACGGGTTCGGTTTCCGAATACAAAACTAAATTAGCAAACTAATAAGCAGTCCAATTCGCTACTGAATAAGACTGCTTATTTTTATTGATATATATGGGGTTTAATTAAATGGAAGGTAAATAGGCCCAGA
>NZ_JBLUOI010000097.1:0-14742 GCF_048059995.1 Metabacillus sp. YM-086
AAATTCAAATGGTGGTTCCTTAAATGTTTTAATTTGTCCATAGGACACGGCCGGAGTCGCTAATAAAAAAACAAAAGTTGCAAGTACTAGTTTTTTTAGCATCATGTCTTCCTCCAATTTAATTATTCATTTTTCCACCACTATAGTTTGTCTTAGATCTTGAAAATCATTCATTAAAATTTCACAAAATTATGATGATTAATAGATTATTTAAAACGTTTTATAACAAAAATGAAAAAGAGGCTGGCCTATAACACGGCCAACCTCAAAATGCGATGAATTTATTGACAATCATTCATATTTCTATGGTAATTGAACGTTTAAAGCTTTTAGCATTTCATAGACAGCAGCTTTAATGTCTTCTGACTGGTTTTCTCCTTCAAGAGCAGCATTAATTTGTTGCTTGAACTCTTGGACAACTTCTTTTACTTCTTGTTTATTCATCGTTCTTATTCCCACCATTCATATTTTGAGTAATTTTATCAAGTGGAATGTTTAGGCCTAATCCTTGTAACATTTCAAATACGGCACCTTGAATCTCTTGGCCACTTGCTCCTTGTTTTTTTAAATCAGCGATTTTAGATGATAAACTTCCAATAGCTTCATTCATTTTTTGATTATCCATGTTTCACCTCATGATTGATTTAAAATTGAGCGAATATTCGCACATAGCTTTTCAGGATTTTCATCTTGGAAAATATTTCGACCAATGGAAATTCCATTCGCACCAGCACTTACAGCATCGTCGATCATTGTCAATAAATCATCATTCGAACCTAATCTCTCTCCCCCTGCAATAAGAACAGGGATTTTCACACCAGAAACAACTTGCCTAAACGTTTCCGGTGAACCACTGTAATTTACTTTTACAATGTCTGCCCCGAGCTCTTCTGCTACACGGGCAGCATGACGTATACGTTCTGGATCAAATTCATGTACTTTTGAGCCGTCACGTACATACATCATCGCAAGCAATGGCAATCCCCATTTATCACATTCTTCAGCGATTAAACCAACATCCTTAATCTGTTCCGCCTCAAATTGCGACCCAAGATTCACATGAGTTGAAATCGCCGTAGCTCCTAAACGAATCGAGTGCTCTACTGAGGATACAAGCTCTTTTCGCATACTTTGAGATTCTGGAGCTAACGCTGTTGAAGCAGATAAATGAATAATTAGCTCACCTTTATTGGAGCCTAATGCATCTGTTAGATACCGAACAAGTCCTTTATGCACAACAACAGCATCCGCTCCTCCGTCAAATACGGCATTTACTGTTTGATTGATTTCCGTTAAACCAGTTACAGGACCTATTGTAATACCATGATCCATTGGAACAATTAGTAACTTATCGGAATGATGATATAATTTTTTCAGACGAATTTCTTTACCGGACATACAAATTCCTCCAATTTATTCTATCTTTCAATAATTGTTTCGCTAACTTTTACACCAACATGACGACCTGGTTCACAAATGTAAGACAATAATTCATCTCCAGGCTTAATTGTTGAAGCATTACGAGGCTTGCCGTCTGCACTCATAATACGGATGTGCCAGTCATCCTGTACAACAACATTCAATTCACGCTCTCCTACTTTCCCTTTGATTAACAGCATTGGACGAACTTCAGTTTTAATACGACCAACCGTTAATACGCGTGTTTCACCTTTTGTATTCACACAAAGAACTTTGTCTCCAGCTTTAAGATCACTTAAATACTCCGCTGCATCTTCAGGCTGCCATACATAAGAATGAACTGCACCTGCATTAACACGAAATGGTCTTAAGTTCATATATGGTAAATAATGTGTTTCAGAGCAAACAAATACTCCTCCACCTGAAGTGGAACCAATAATCATTCCTTCATCTTGTGTCATAATGCCTGTTGTATCAATACAAGCACGAACACCCATACCAGCATGCACAACATCCGTAACAACCATTGGGTGTAATTCTAAATTTGGCAAAGATTGTTTTGACATAAATGCAGTTAATCGTTTTACTTCATCAACATTTGTTGTCGCAAATAAAACACCGTCACTACCTTTTTCAAGTGTTCCATACGCAATTTCTGTATCAATTGCTGTGTTAACAGCACGTAATAATACAGTGTTACTTTCTTCTAATCTAGCAATAATTAGTTCAAGTGGAATGTTTGTTGGTAAGTCAAAATCTACTGCAGCATAGTCATATTCACTTGCTTCTCTCGAACAACGCTCTAGCATTTCACGATTATCAACAGAATAAAAAATACATGTTTGATGACCGCGTTTTTTCGCATCTGCTAAAACTACTTGACTATTAGAAAAAACGGTGTCTTCAGCAGGCACTTGCTCTAATTCTTCACTGCTGCTTACTTCTGTAATGAATGTCATTTTTTGTGGGAAATATCCTTCTTGACGCTGTTGAAGAGAAACTAGTACTTTATCAATTGGAGAATGATTAATTAACTCCCAAACATCCATATTTTCAACTGAGACTCCTCTACCGTCATACCATACTTGCCTAGCTTTTTGTTGCATATTAATTAGCTCCTTCCGATCTGCTCATTTTTAATAAATTTTCTGTTTCTTGAGTTGATAAAAAGTAATGTGGTTTTGCTACCATGCCAAAGGATAAATCATCAGATCTGTCATATAATGCTCCTCTATCTAAGAGGATAATAGAAAGGGCAACTCCGTATTTTTCTTTCAATCGTTCCACATAGTCGCCTAAGACCTGATCATCTTTTGTTTCTTTTTCAATAAAGATATAGAGATGAGAGTTGATTTTACCCGCTGACCAAAAACGCCTTGCTGGTAAGGGTGAGATCATTTTCTCTAATTCATGCATATCAAAAGACATACGATCAACCGTAATTAGATTTTCTTTTCTACCTCTAATAACAAAAGAACGATTTCTACCACAGGAACAAGGATGTTCTACTACTTGAACTAGATCTCCGGTTACATATCGGATCATCGGTGTTGCCCGTTTGCGAAGAGTAGTTAACACTAAATTTCCAATTTCACCATCTTTTACATCTGTTTTTAAATCATCTGCGAGAACTTCGACATGAAAATAATCTTCAAATACATGTAATCGTTGTGATGAGCAATCAACCATTGTTGTACCTACTTCGGTCATCCCATAATTATCAAATACAGGTACACCCCATATTTCCTCTATTAATTTTCTACGAAACGGTGTTAATGGTTCACCAGCAGTGCAAATAGCTCTTAATGAAGGGAAATCCCTTTTCGGATTTAATCCAAGCATTTCTGCTACCTCAGCAAGCATGATTGCTTGTAAAGAAATACATGCCAGTACCGTTACATTTAACCTTTTTACTAAATCAATGACTTTAGACATTGGTGTAATTGTTGTTCGACTATCAGCAGGTACAACACACCCGCCTTGCCTTTGTACGGCACGATGAACAAAATGTGAAATCGTTGAAAGTGCGTAAGGAAATCGGATTAGAACAATATCACTTTCGTTAAAAGAAGCACCACAGCTAGCGATACCGCTCGTAATTTCATCAAGATCTTTTTCGTTATACCATACTGATACAGGAGTACCTGTTGTTCCAGAAGACTCATGGTATTGTGACAGAGAACTCGAAGAAGTTGGCAAAAGACCAAAAGGTGATTGCTCTCTTAAATCAGATTTTGTTGTGAATGGTATATTTTTTATGTCTTCTAATGAATGTAGTGGTAGATTTTGAATTCGAGTAGAGTAAAATGGTGATGTTTTTGCATAGTTTAGTACTTCATTTAAAGCAGCAATCTTGTCTTGTGTGTTCATCTTAAACACACCCTTATTTCATCTGTAAAAGATGTTTAATGTTTTGGGATAGAATTTCTTCACGTTCACGATCTTTTATCTGTAGCTTCATAATTTTTTCAAGCTCTATTCCAGGATGTGATAACGGGTATTCTGATCCAAATATTACTTTTGATGATCCAATTTTCTTAACTGTTTCTTGGATGTGAAGAAAATTGCCTGTTGATGTTTCTAAATAAAAATTTGATAAATTTTTTGCCGCCTCTAACGCTTCCTGATCAGCAGGACCAAACCCCATATGTCCGATAATAAAATTCGTTTTAGGAAACTGTTTGGCAAGTTGAATAAACTTAGCTGTGGAAGCCCCTGGACTATAAACCACATGAGAATAAACCGGAAAACCATAATCACCACAAAGATCAGCTAAACTTGTAATACCTTTTGAGGCAAAGGAAAATTGGTGTGACAAAGGTGATAGCTTTAATCCTTTAAATCCTTGTTTTTTTCCTTTTTCCAGCTGTTTGTTAACATCCTTGTCGTGAGGATTAATGCAGATAAAACCTTGAATGTTTTGATTTGCTTTTATAGCCTTTTCTACATATTGATTGTCAGGAACAGGATTATCCGGCTTTGCTCGACCTGTAATATATTCAGTCATTTTACGAACATCAAGCATCGCACCAGGTACTGCCACCCCTTGGTCAATTCCTGCTTCTTTTATTACTTTTAAATACATCTCTGTGTTTCCATATTCTGTGTCAGACAAATGTGCATGTGCATCAATAATCAACTTTTTTCACCTCTATTCATAAACAACACGTACTGTCTTCCCTTGAGGTCTTGGTAGTTTATCAACAAACTCCAGTTTAAACGGAATTCCAGATGCAAACTCCAATTTACTTTCTAGTGAATCTGCAAGATGATTTGAAGCTTCAACACCTTCAGCAAGTTCACATCTTACGTGGATTGCTTCATTATCTCCTTCTTTTGCCAAAACAAATTCAAACCAGTTTCCAATTTCAGGCTCACGCATTAAGAACTCTTCTAAATAAAATGGTGAAAGTGATGTTCCGTTATATTTAATTTGATCAACAACTCTTCCTCGTAAATAGAACTTAGGCATCGTAACACCACAAGAACATGTTTCAGACTCAATATAGCCTATGTCTCCAGTTCGGAAGCGCAAAATTGGTGTATCATAACGAAGAGCACTTGTTACAACAATTTCACCAATCTCCCCTTCATCTAGTGGTTCACCTGTTTTTGGATCAACAATTTCAACGATTGCATGAGCTTGAGCTAGGTGATAGCCATCATGGCTGTCACATTCAATACCTAACACGCCACATTCAAGACTTCCATAAAAGAAGTTTGCTGTAGCTCCCCATAGCTCTTCAAGACGTTCACGGAATGCAGGAGAACAACCCTCTCCTGTGATCCATAATTTCTTTAATTGCAAGCTTTTTAACTCAAATTGTTGTTCTTCTGCTTCTTCTGCAAGCAACATTGCCCAAGAAGGCGTTGTAATGACAACATTTGGTTGTAAGTCTTTCATCATTTTTAACGTTTTCTTTGGTGTAGAATAAGCTCCACCTTTACCAGCAGGGATAACTGTTGCTTCACAACCCTCCATAAATGTTTTATGAAAAGCTAAACCTGCTGCGCTCATTTCGTACGGCAATGCATTTAAGCAAACATCTCCGGGATCTACTTCAAAAAGCTGTGGATAGCGTGGAGCAAGATCATGTAAATAATAATCATTCCACGTATACATCATATAAATCTCTTCTCCACCTGTTGTACCAGTCGAAACCTGAACAAGTGCAATGTCTTTTTTATCAACTGTTAATAGGATATACGGTTTTCCACGTAGTTCGTCTTTTGTTAAAAAAGGTAATTTGCTTAAATCACTTACTGATTTAATGTCCTTCGGCTTCATGTTTACTTCATCTAACTTTTGTTTGTAAAACTCATTTTTTTCATATGCATTTTTGACGATATGCTTTAACGATTCTAAATGATACGAGTCAATCTGTTGCTGTGACATTTGATCAGGATGAGTGGTACCATTGAAAAATCGCTTTATTGTTAAAGGCATTCTCACCTTTTTGATCTTTTTCTCAAATAATGAGCTCATTCTTCTTCACCTACCTGATGTGCAATTCGACGAGCATATTCTGAATGTGGATCCTCTTTCAGAAGAGTTTTCCAAGTTTTCTTTGCTTTGTCTATGAAACTAGTTTTTTTGTATAAATGCCCTAAATCATACAACAGTTTTACATACTGTTCTTTTGTAATTGGAGCATTTTCACGATTGTTTTCATATGCTGATTTAACCGATTTAAAATCTTTAGCTGCTTTATCGCTAGTATGGAAAAATCCTTCCGGCAGACACATATAAATGCAGCCTCGCAAGTATTTTAATTCGGGGTCATCAGATTTAATGCATGATTTTAATAGTTTTAAGCCTTTAATTGTTTCACCAAACATTTCTTGTGGATCATTTGCGAATTTGCCCATTAACGCAACAGATGCTGCGTAGTAGGTCTTAGCAATTTCACAATCTGGAAAAGCATCTTTTGCTTTTTCCCATGCTTCTAAGCTCTGTTTAGCCGCGACCTTACTACCTTTTGCTCCTAAATGATGCATTTCTTTTGCAGTTTCATATAGCTTTTCTTTTGTTACAGTAGAAAGAGTACGAAGATCAATTTCCTTATAAGAGTGAATGGATAGTTTCTCTTGTACACTATCTTTTATTTCTTTGGAAGGTCTGAGCTTTAATAGCTTATTCCATGTTTCATGTGCAGCTTCAAGCATATCTAACTTTTCATATGCAAAGCCTAAATCAAATAGCAGTTGATGATGTGTGTTTGCTCCTACTTCTTTAAGATAACTTTCAGCTTTTAATAATGTTTCGATATCACTTACAGCGATTGCAGCTCTTCTAAAGAAAAGTTCAGGTAATCGTAAGCAGTGTCTCGAACGAATCGCACGTAACTCATACAAGGATGGATGTTCATTAATTAAACTATCCATTGCCTTCATAGACTTAATAGCTGATCCGAACATTTCGTACGTGTTAATAGAATCCCGACCTTGCATCGACTGCAGGTCAATATGAATCATTTCCACCTCTGGGGAAGGATTGGTTAATACAAATACATCAAAGAAATTCATGGCTTCTTTTACATCATCAGCATCACCATATAAGGCCCTTTGATAATATTCCATTGCTTCATCAGTTAGCCCTTCATTAGATACTTCATAATTACTGTTCACTACTTTATCGTTATCATCAGCTTCATTGAAATGTCCACCATGTTTAAGTGCTTTTAATTTTCCTTGGTAATCTGTAGCTTTTTCTAGTTGGTTTGTTCGCTTATAAGCTTCAACTAAGTTCTTTAATACTTCGGTATACTCAGCTTCAGATAAAATGGAAGAATCCCCTTCAAACGCAGTAACCAAATATGAAAAGTCCTCAATTGCAGTTGACGTTCGTTGAAAATATAACTCTGGTAGACGATAGCATACATTTCCTCTTAAAAATCTTGCTAGAATTAGATCAGGAGATGTTTCAACAACTTCGTCTAGTTGTTTTAAACCTTCTAATGCATATTTCATTTTGTCTGTTACACTATTTGCATCTCTTGCTAGAAGAGTTGTCGCACTTCCATAGTAAGCTTTTATTTCCAAATTTTTAGGCTGTTTTTTAGCCAGCTCTTTTAGTGATGCATATGCTTTCTTTACAGCTAGTTTATTGCCCTTAATCCCTGCATCATGATCTTTAATTGCTTCTTCTAAAGGTGACTGAATTTGTGCAGGTCTCTTATTCGACAAAGCTTCTTCTGTTTTAATCTTTGAAGGAATATTAGAATTTGTTGGTTCTTTTACTTGGTGATTCATTGCTTTAGTAGTTGCTGCTTCCATATTATTTGATTTTGGCTGGGTATATTGTGCAACTTTTTTATTGATTACTTTTTTTGCTTTATTCATAAAGGGATTTGTTTTCATTAGAGATTCCAACAAATCTTCTCTTTTTCTAAAACTCAAATTTATTCACCCCCTGAATTCCTTGCCTGTTCCACAAGTTTTTTATATTTTCCGCTATTTATTTTTAGTAGTTTCTCCCAAGTATTCTCGGCATTCTCAGAATCACCGATTGTTTGATATGAACTACCTAGATTTAATAGAAACTCACAGTATTGGTCTTTCGAAATATCAGTTTTCTTTTTTTCATAATCACTAATTAAAAACTGAAAATCTTCAATAGCTGTTTTTGTTCGTTTAAAATACATTTCGGGCAATCGATAAGCAACGTTTGCTCGAAGCATTCTTATTTCTGTGTGATTTGGTTCTGCCTTCACTGCCTTATCGAGAGCTTTTAATCCTCTTTTTGCTAAGTTCATTTTTTCAATTAAATCAGGGTGATCTCTTGCTATTAGGGCAGATGAACTTCCAAAATATGCTTCTACAATACTATGATTCATTGCTTGAAGCTTTATTTTTTTCAAAATATCATAGGCTTTTTTTGCAGCCTGTTGATCCCCATCAATTGCCTTTTGATGAAGTTTTACTGCCTCTTCAAAGTCTTGTTTCCAATCACCTTTTTGATAAGTCAATCCTTCCACCTCCTTTTAACCAATACATGTTCGTAAATCTATCTCACTCAATCTTCTTGAGTACATTTACAACTTATGTGAACGATAAAGTATGGTGATAGACATTAATGGAAAAGAAGATATTTGATGATAGAGTCTACAATGTAAGCGATAACATTTTAATGATTCTTGATGATCTTATTGTTGTATAGACTATTAAACCTATTAAAGGAAGAATTTTAAAAATGTGCTTTATGAGCTTAAGTATTCTTATAAGAGGTGAGTTAAAGGAAAGATTAATACTATTTGAGCAAAGAACAAAATTCAATATCCCCAAAAATATAAATCATGTTAAACATAAAAAAACCATCAGATTTTGTCTGACAGTTAAAAAAGAAGGATAAAACTAATTTATTGAAGATGACTAGGAGGTGTTGGTCTGTGTTTACCTTTTGTTATTTCAGTAAATAAAGTGGTATCCTGTGTTGATGATTGATTTTGCTGCATATTAAGGTCTAATGGAATGAACCCCATTGATTGTTTTATTTGCTGAATTTCCTGTAAGATCATGTTTATATCTTCTTTTGTTGCTGGCTTTTTGTTCTCTTTTAGTTCAAAACCAATTTGCCCATTTGGTTCTAATGTTGCATATTTAATATCTTCCATCTTATTAACATTTGATTGTCTTAACTTCATTTCCAATAAGTCAACTGAAAGACGAAGCTTTTTTAATTGATCTTCTTGTAGTTTGCCATCTTTAATTAAGATTTTTGCTTTTCCTGAAATGAATTTCTCGAGTTTATCAGATTTAATTTGAGTAAATTCCACTAGGACAAGGGTTAGGACGAGAGTTAAACCAACTACTAATGTGGTCCACACATTTTTCCCAACTAAAGGTTGTACAAGTAAAGATCCAATCCCAATCATAATTACAACTTGAGCCAATGTCATTTGCGAGATTGACTTTCTTCCTGCTATCCTTAAGAGGATTGTCCCACCAATCACAATAATGACACTTTTCCAGATTAAATCCAAATCCATGGTTCATAAAACCACCTTTATAATTAGTTTGCATTATTTTTTGTTAATTCCCTTATTTTATGCCTTTTTAGGAAAGAAAGGATAGAAATGAATGACAAACAGATTCAAAATAATTGATACAATTCGCGGCCTTGCATTGTTTGGGATACTTCTCGTTAATATGAAGAGCTTTCATTCTTCAGAGTTCATTGATACGATGTTCGGTAAAACTTCTTATAAAGATGATTTTGATCAAGGACTTTATTACTTTTTGCAACTGTTTATTCAAATGAAATTTTACCCCATGTTTTCCTTTTTATTTGGATTGGGTTTTTATCTTTTTATGATTAAATCAACTCTTTCCAACTTTGTTTCAAGAACACTTTTTCTATTTTTGATCGGAATGATTCACCTTATCTTTATTTGGTATGGTGACATTTTACATGTTTACGCGATAACAAGTGTGTTTCTCATCTTCTTCCATAAGCTTTCGAGCAAAACGGTTGCAATATGGAGTATAAGCTTATTATTTGCTTATCATTTATTTCTTTTCATGACTATATTCGTTCCTGCTTCGACGATTCCAACAGCGAACCAAAGTCAAGTCGCATTAGAGTATATTCAAATGTATAAGGAAGCTCCTTATTTTGAGTGGGTGTTGTTTCGCTTTAACATTGAAGTATTGCCGGTACTTCAACAGCTACCAATTGTCATGATTCCTGTATTAGGATGGTTTTTATTAGGTTTGTTCGCAGGAAAAGAGAAGCTATATGAGCGAAACCATACAAATATAGTTCGTATGAAAAACTGGTGGAAAATTAGTTTATTTTTAGGCTTGATCACAGTATGTTTGAATGGACTAGCTTTACTCACAAAATTTGATGACAGTATTACCTATTTTCTTACTAGCTTGAGTGGTCTTTTTCTTGCTGTTTTTTATCTCACGACGAGCTATTTGTTTAGCAGTCGGACTTTTTTCAAGAAGATTCTTTCCCCCTTCCAATATGTTGGGAGAATGTCACTGACCAATTATTTAGCTCAATCCGTAATCGTCATTTTCTTTTTTCGTTTTTTTCAGTTGTATAACACCCTAACTCTTACTGAAGGGTTGCTAATTAGTGTAGCTATCTTTTTTATACAGCTTGGCTTTAGTTATTTATGGTTATTATATTTCCACTATGGTCCAGTAGAATGGATTTGGCGCAGCTTTACTTATCAAAAAATAAGTCCTTTTTTCATAAACAAAGAATTACACACGTTTAAGATCCAAAAATAAATTCCAAATTGTATAACAGCGAATAAAACAGGTAAAAATAAAATGTTGATAATTTTTTAGGAGGTTATACGAATGGATATGAATCGAGTAAAACAAATTTTATCTTCATCTGCTGATATTAAAGTCATGTATAATGGTAGTTCTGTTTGGATTGATGAGTTGCATGAAGAGCAAGGAATGGTTACTTGTCATTTAAGAGGGCCACTTGAAGAACGTTCACAGGTAAGTGTTGCAGAGCTAAAAGAAGTAGAGTAATAAGTGTGTCCAAAGGATAGTAAAATATGCTAATCAAACATGATATAAAGTAATGACATAGGAATTTGTTAACATTTATACATATTGTTAGAAAAAATGTGTATAATGTACTTAGTACTAAATCTCCTTACTAAAGGATGTGTTGATATGAGATTTCAACAACAAGTTGAAAAACCACCAGAGGTAAGCTTAAAAATTTGGACTTGTGGATCAGAAGATTGTAACGGTTGGATGCGTG
This sequence comes from Metabacillus sp. YM-086, assembly GCF_048059995.1. NCBI lineage: Bacteria > Bacillati > Bacillota > Bacilli > Caryophanales > Bacillaceae > Metabacillus > Metabacillus sp. YM-086. The sequence goes on from NZ_JBLUOI010000097.1 coordinate 11,156, forward strand.
ATAATTTTAAATCAAACGAAGAGCCTGATTGTCCTCTTTGTGGACACGCAATGATTGAAGGAGAACGCACATTACCTGTTCTAGAGAATTTTTCCGCTGTGAGCCACAAAAAGGAATAATTTCATACACAACAGTAATACTGTTCAAAATAAAATTCCATGTTTTTACATGGAATTTTATTTTATTTCAGGACGAATTATGCAATATGTAGTATATTGTCTGTTAAGAAGGTTTGCCGCAGAGTATTGCGAGGAAACAATGAAGGTAACCTGAGGTGTAAAATGTCTTGGATTGATGAACAACTTATGAAGCATATTTTTGTGTACAGTAAAGATCCATTCGATCCCGTTGTTGTAAAAAACATACCGAACGGATGGAAACTAATTGGTAGAGGTAATTTTGCAGCTGTATTTACTCATCCTTCTTTAGACGGAAAAGTAGTAAAGGTTTATGCTGAAAACCGTGAAGGAATTACAGAAGAAATCATGGTTTATCAAAAACTTGGAAAACACAATGCATATTCAGGATTATATGAGTATGGTGAAAGATATCTTGTTCTTAAAAATTTAGTAGGAATTACGCTTTACCAAGCTCTTAGAATGGGAACATTTATACCAAAAACTGTAATTAAGGATGTAGACAGTGCCTTACAATTTGCTAAATCAAAAGGACTAAATCCTACTGATATACATGGAAAGAATATTACAATGAAGGACGGTAAAGGGTATATAGTTGATGTTTCTGACTTTCTAAAAACCTATTCCTGCCCTAAGTGGAAGCACTTTAAAAAGGGTTACTATTTAATCTATCTACCATTATTTAAAAACATTCGTATCCCTTTCCCTTATTGGCTACTAGAAAGAATTCGCAAAAGCTATCAATTTTACTTACTAGTAACTGGCTTTAGAAGAAAACAAGAATTATATAGCAATAAAAATAGAATGAACTATATATAAATCGCTAGGGCTAATTATAATCATCACAAGAAAGGCACGCTGCTAATGGTGCGTGCCCTTTTGTTATTCTTCTCCCTTTGCTTTTTTATTTGTTGCAATAACAGCCTGTTGGACAAGTTGAGTAAACTGACCATGTTGTAACACCTTGATCCCTTCTGCTGTCGCACCTCCGGGTGTTGTTACTTGTTCCATTAGTTCCCGCGCAGAAAGATTTCCTTTAAGCATCTCTGCCGATCCTATTACCATTTCGTTCACTAATTTCTCAGCTACTTCAGATGATACCCCCATCTTTTCTGTAAACTCTATTAGTGTTTCAACGAAGAGATAAACAAAAGCTGGTGCACTCCCTGTAACGGCAGTTAAGTCATGAATTTGTTGTTCCGTGCAATATTGTGATGCCCCAATCGCATTTACTAGCATTTCCATTTGTTTCTTATGTTTATCTGTGACAAACTTTCCATATGTATAAAGTGATATGGAATGACCGATAGTAGCCGCCGTATTTGGCATAATCCATCCAACAGGAGTGTTAGGTGGAAGGTTAGCCTCTAAATAGGCAGGTCCAATTCCTGCTGCTACTGTTACAATTAACTGGTTAGTTATGTAAGGACTTATTCTCTTAAGAATATCTTTATGTTCACCGGGTGGCATCGCCAAAACAATAACATCTACTCTTTTAATAAACATTTCAATATCATGTATTGCATTAGCTTTATACTTTTTAGCTAATTCAGTAAGTCTCTCTGGATTTGATCTGTTCGAAACATATATATAATTTATTTGTTCATCGCTTTTTTGGTATAGCCCAGATATGATTGCCTCTGCCATTCTGCCTGCACCAATAAATAAAATCGAATTTTTCATCCTTTACCTCTTTCTTCTCATATTTTATTTCCTATTACGATATGTTATTTTGAAAAATTCTTCAAGTTAAACTGTTAAGTCTAAAAGGCCACAACAATAGTATATTGATACTTATTTGACTTTTTTACATAATAAAAGGAGACGCCTATAAAGACGTCTCCTGCGTATTGAGGCGAAAAACTGCACGCCACATCGTGCATTTAGCCTTCCGGCATGTTTTTCGACTTACACAATTCAGCTCATCGCTAGATAAATATAACATAATGCTAGCAATAAGGAAAGAGGAAAATTTAAGAAGAAGATATACCCGAAATTTTCTTTATTTAATCACAATAAAAGAAAGTTAGTCCAATACTACCAAATTAACTAGTAACACGCATTTTATGTTTAATTCATCTTATTTTGTGTAATAGACTACTATAACATTTAAAGGAGGAAGTTAGGATATGAAACCTTATATTGAAGAATTCCAAAATGAAGACAAGCTGGAGCAAGCTGTTAATAATCTTAAAAATAAAGGTGTACAGGCTAATGACCTTTATGTGTTAACACATGATGACGAACGAACAGAAAGAATTTCTGATAAAGCAGAAACAAACGTGATTGGTATTGAGGAAACAGGTTTAAATCATGCTGTTGAAAACTTTTTCAGTAAAAAAGGTGACGAACTCCGAAATCAATTATACGAAATAGGGTTTTCAGAAGATGAAGCACAAACATATGAAGAAAAACTTGATAAAGGAAAAGCTTTATTAATTGTAACAAATGCAGAACAATATCATTTAGTATAAAGTAAATGATGGGAAGCTCTAGTTTATTAGAGCTCCCCTTTCCCCTTAAATTACCCTCATTACTTTCAAGCCTTCCTCACATACCGATTATCTCTAAATTTTTTATACAAATTAGACAAGTTCTCCTTTCTAAAGTCATATAGATAAATTGAGACATGCTTAGGGGGGATATGATGCGGTTTATTTTTATAAGAAAGAGCTGGTTGTTTTTTCTTTTTGTCGCAATTGTCATGGGTAGCTTGTATTACTTCTCAAATGATGTTGTGCCAACATTTCAAAATAGCGCTGAAAAAGATACGAACATTGTTATAAATATGGTAACCGGAGAATTTACGACAACAACATCAGATGGTAAGAAAATTGAAGCTTATCGCTGGGATCCAGGTACAATTGTTATTCCACGAGATAAAGATATTACACTAAGTATTATTGGTGTGAACGGTGAGGAGCATCCTTTTTATATAGAAGGTACTGATATTAAAGGTACTGTTAAAAAAGGAGAAGAGACAGTTATTCCACTTCATTTCAAGGAAGAAGGAACTTATCGTCTTATTTGTGATACGCACTCTCATGATGGTCAACAAGTCCCAATGATTGCATACATTGTTGTTGATTAAACACTTTATCAATTCTTAGTTAAAAACAGGTAATAATACCTAGTTTATTTAGTGTACAAGCGGGTATTTAACAGATATCAAAGAAGAAAGGCAAGGGTGAGTAGTTTTGAAGATTGTCATCTATAAAGAGGAATTATATGAAATATTTTATACATACACCAGTGGATACATAGAGCTTAAAAAACTCGAATCTGAGATTGATGATATCATACTAGTCCACCATTCCGAGGTATCACCGCTTGAATCTAGTGCATAAACTGAATTTTTTCAAGTTAATCATAAAGTAGAGTAAGAAACTGATTTCGAGGGGATAGCTTACGCTATCTCTTTTACTTTCAGTTCCTCCTCATCAAACCGTA
>NZ_JBLUOI010000098.1:0-14670 GCF_048059995.1 Metabacillus sp. YM-086
TTACAAAAAGAAGATGATGATTAATTTTGTACATTCTTAAACGATCAAAATTGTACATCGTTAGCTTGACATTTACATTCATCACCCTTATGAAGAGCATCTCCCTTCATTCGAACCGCCATAATGGTCTTCATCTCTACAATTTAAAAATTCACACCCTGCTTTGGCAGTCCGGAACAAAAAAACAGCCCAATTTCATCAAAAATTGGACTGTTCAATTTAAATAAATATTTTTTTAGTTGTCAGACAACACTCAAGCCATTCGACAAAATCCGGGAAGTGACAGGCACCGCCAGCTAGACGCAGACAGGCATCGCCGCGGCGCAACCCCAACCCTACTTCACCACATTACTCTCTCTCTTAAAGTCCTTTACCGGTGCGCCCGGTACTTCGTGGTGGTGTCTGCATCTTGGTTCGTAGGATTCAGAGGCACCGACTAGGATGATTGGGTCGTCATAGGATGCTGGTTTGCCGTTGATGAGTCTTTGGGTACGGCTTGCAGGAGATCCACAGACAGAGCATACAGCTTGAAGCTTTGTGACGGATTCAGCTAGTGACATTAGGGCAGGAACTACGCTGAAAGGTTCTCCTCTGAAGTCTTGGTCAAGTCCAGCTGCAAGGACGCGGTAGCCTTGATCGGCTAGTAGAGTTAGGACGTCAACAATTTGTTCATCGAAGAATTGGACTTCATCGACTGCGATGACGTCTGTTTTTTCTGTTATATATTCAAAAATCTCAACTGATGCAGCGAGTGGTTTGCATATGATGGCTGTTCCGTTATGGGAAACAACACTTTCTTCGCTGTATCGATTGTCGATTACAGGTTTAAATACTTTTACTTCTTGTTTTGCAAATTGAGCTCGTCTTACGCGACGAATGAGCTCCTCTGATTTGCCTGAGAACATGCTTCCGCAAATGATTTCAAGCCATCCACTTTGCTTCATTACATACATTGAAACGGCCTCTCCCTTCGTTGCCCCGAGTTTACTCGGACAACCGATTCCTGGTAAAGTGATCATCTATTATGACATGTATTATACATGGTATCAACGTTCAAAAACCCTACCAATATATGTAGGATAACCAAATTTTAGTGTGAAAATTGTAAAAGTGGGCGTGAAAAAACAGGCAAGAGCCAAAATGTCCTGCCTGTTTGGAAAAAGCCTTATTATTGTTGTTGTGACTTAAGGCCGTATTTTTTGTTGAATTTATCTACACGTCCACCTGCATCTGCAAATTTTTGACGTCCAGTGTAGAATGGATGGCACTCAGAACAAACCTCAACTTTGATCTCTTTGTTAGTAGATCCAGTTTCGAATTCGTTACCACATGCACATGTCACCATAACTGTATTATAGTTTGGATGAATTGCTGATTTCATTCTTTTCATCTCCTTCCGCCCTGAGTCTTTCGAAACAGAGTTATATATCTAGGCTCTCACTCGTCCAACTGACAAGCTGTTTCCTAGAAAAGCACATGATGAAATTATAACAAGTGCTTAAACTAAAATCAAGCTGAAGTTAAATATTACTATTTTGATTATTTACCGAGTTCGTGCCTTTTTCATTTCTTCATCTAAGTTACTAAAGAATTCCTCGTTTGATTTTGATTGACGAAGTTTTCTTAGGAACTTTTCAACAAAATCAGGAGTGTCTGTCATAGATTTACGGATCGCCCATAGTTTTTCAAGGTGTTCTTTAGGAATAAGAAGCTCTTCTTTTCTTGTTCCAGAACGACGAATATCGATTGCTGGGAAGATACGTTTTTCTGCAAGAGAACGATCAAGGTGAAGCTCCATGTTACCAGTACCTTTGAATTCTTCGTAAATTACGTCATCCATACGGGAGCCTGTATCAACTAAAGCTGTAGCTAAAATGGTTAAGCTTCCGCCTTCTTCAATATTACGAGCTGCACCGAAGAAGCGTTTTGGACGGTGGAATGCCGCTGGGTCGATACCACCTGATAATGTACGGCCACTTGGCGGGATGACTAAGTTATAAGCACGAGCTAGACGTGTGATGCTGTCCATTAAGATGATCACGTCTTTTTTATGCTCAACTAGGCGCATAGCTCTTTCAAGAACAAGCTCGGCCACTTTAATATGATTTTCTGGAACCTCATCAAATGTAGAGCTTACAACATCACCAGCTACTGAACGTTCGATGTCAGTTACTTCCTCAGGTCTTTCATCGATTAACAGGACGATTAGCTCTGCTTCAGGGTTGTTTGTTGTGATGCTGTTGGCAATTTCCTTTAAAAGCATTGTTTTACCTGCTTTAGGTGGTGCCACAATTAAACCACGTTGCCCGAATCCAACTGGTGCAATAAGGTCCATAATTCTTGTAGATAGGTGATTAGGTTTTGTTTCAAGATATATTTGTCTATCTGGGTATAGAGGAGTTAGTGCTGGGAAGTGAACACGTTCCTTGGCTGTTTCAGGGTCTTCACCGTTTACCGCTTCTACATGAAGTAACCCGTAATAGCGTTCGTTTTCTTTAGGAGGTCGAACTTTACCTGAAACTTTGTCTCCATTACGTAAGTCAAAGCGTCTGATTTGGGATGCTGAGATATAAATATCCTCTGAGCTTGGTGAGTAATTAATCGGTCTTAAGAAACCAAATCCTTCAGACTGAATAATTTCCAAAACACCTTCCATAAACAGTAAATCTTCTTGCTCTGCATTTGCTTTTAAAATCGCAAAAATTAATTCTTTTTTCGTTAGCTTGCTATAGTAAGACACTTTATAGTGACGTGCAAGCTCGTATAATTCTTTCAATTTCATATGTTCCAATGAAGAAATTGAAACCTGATTCATAAAAACACCACTCTTTTTCAATTTTCAATACATCATACTTTCAAACGATCATCATTCAAACTCATTTCATATGTGAGAACTTGTCTAGTAGCAAATTAGGATGAAGATGATTTGCTCTATGTTGTAAAAGAAGAATAAACATATCACTTTAGGATAGAGAAGGAAATGAAGGTGAGCTTGAAGTAAGTTTTGTAGTTATTCATTCAATGCAGCACTCTTTATTTTTACCCTATTTTTTAGATTTAATCAATCATTTTTGGGATTTTCCATTAAAAATAGAGCAATTACAAAGAAAGTATGATCGTCAAGGACAAAGGTGATCCTTATCCTTGACGATCATATTTTACAACTTATTACGAATTTTGAAGTTGTTCAATTTCTTTTTCTGTTAATTTTTCACGCCAAATTGTTGCTCCAAGGCCTGTTAATTTTTCTTCTAACTGACTGTACCCTCGATCAATATGCTCTAAACCTGTTATCTCCGTTATTCCATCTGCCATTAAGCCTGCGCAGACTAAGGCAGCCCCTGCGCGCAGGTCACTTGCTTTTACTTTTGCTCCTTGAAGCTTAGTAGGGCCCGAGACGATTGCTGATCTGCCTTCAACTTTAATAGTTGCACCCATTCTTCTAAGTTCATCAATATGCTTAAAGCGTGCAGAATAAATGGTATCTGTTACCATACTTGTTCCAGTTGCTTTTGTAAGGAAAGAAGTAAATGGCTGTTGCAAGTCTGTTGGAAAGCCAGGATATACGAGCGTTTTAATATCAACAGCTTTTAGTTCCTTTTGACCACCAACGATTAATATCTGGTCATTACTTGTTTCAATATGCATGCCCATTTCTCTTAACTTCGCGATTAGGGATTCAAGGTGTAAAGGAATGACATTATCAATCATGACCTCTTTACCCATTGCAGCACCAATAATCATATATGTTCCTGCTTCAATGCGGTCAGGAATAATGGAATGACGGCAGCCATGCAGCTTTTCTACACCATCGATGCGGATCACATCTGTACCAGCACCTTTAATTTTCGCACCCATACTTGTTAATAATGTGGCAACGTCAATGATTTCCGGTTCTTTTGCTGCATTTTCAATAATTGTTCTGCCTTTAGCTAATACAGCTGCTAGCATAATGTTAATGGTTGCACCAACACTAACAACGTCTAGATAAATACGAGCTCCTTTTAGCTCATCAGCACGAAGATAGATCGCACCTTGTTCATTTGTGATTTGAGCACCTAATGCCTCAAACCCCTTAATGTGCTGGTCAATCGGGCGGGGACCTAAGTGACAGCCACCAGGAAGGCCGATTACTGCCTTTTTGAAGCGACCAAGCATAGCTCCCATTAAATAGTAAGAAGCTCTAAGCTTTTTCACTTTTCCGTTTGGTAAAGGCATCGAAATCATCGCAGAAGGATCAACGACCATCTCGTTGTTTTTCAACTCTACTTTACCACCGATTTCCTCTAATAAACCACCTAATATATTCACATCTGAAATGTTTGGTAAACCCTCAATTGTAACAGGAGATTCAGCGAGTATCGTCGCTGGGATCAGTGCAACCGCACTGTTTTTTGCTCCACTAATTGATACTGTACCTTTTAGTAAATCTCCACCGGCAACTTTTAATTTTTCCATGTTAGTCTCCCTTCTATGAAGTTGACTTTCCGGAAAGAACATTAAGGGTGAGCTAAGCTCTGTTTTAAGCATAGCTATGTATAAAATCACACGACCATCATGTTTTCCGAATAAAAACATCTAGTCAACATAATTAAAAAATTAGCAACCATGTTAGACGACTATTACTTTTTAAAAGTGTTTATCTATTTTATTGCCTTATATGCCTTAGTCAATACATAACAATCTTACTTATGTAAAACTTATTCATTAAGAAGATATAATCTTTTTTTAACCCTCTTATTATTAAACCATCTATTGTGTTGGACAACAATGATTTACTGTAAAAGAATCCGTTTTTCCATCCAGTTTTTGAGAGCTTCGTGAATAAATGCTGTACTTAAGATAGGAAACTTGATGCACTGAAAGGTTTTTGTAGGTTATGATTTGCGGAAAAAGAATTAAAATCTCAGATGACAAATGAAAACGGACTAGCATAGGCAAGTCCGTTTTCTATTATTCTATCAATTATGGTCAGCTAGGTAAAGGTTTAGAAGGATTTTACCACTAATTTGTTAGCGCTTTCTTAATTTTCGGAATATAACCGCCTTTTTGCAAGGCGGTTTATCCCTAAAATATTATTACGCTTTATTAGATGAACCAAATTCACGCATTTTGCCGATAACTGTTTCTTTAATCGCGTCACGAGCTGGTCCTAAATATTTACGTGGATCATATTCATCTGGCTTCGCAGCTAACACTTCACGAACTGTTTTTGCAGAAGCAATTTGGTTTTCAGTGTTAACGTTGATTTTAGCTGTTCCGAAAGAAATAGCTTTTTGGATATCCTTAGTTGGGATTCCAGTACCACCATGAAGTACTAATGGCATGTTTGTTAAGCCAGCGATTTCTTCCATTTCTTTGTAACCTAAGTTAGGCTCACCTTTGTATGGTCCGTGTACAGAACCAAGAGCTGGTGCTAGGCAATCAATACCAGTGCGTTTAACAAGTTCTTCACACTCTTTTGGATCTGCATAGATTACGCCTTCTGCTACAACGTCATCTTCTTGTCCACCAACAGTTCCAAGCTCAGCTTCAACTGATACACCTTTTGAATGAGCATATTCTACAACTTTAGAAGTTGTTGCAATGTTCTCTTCAAATGGATCATGTGAAGCATCAATCATAACAGATGTGAAACCAGCATCGATTGCTTCTTTACATTTGTCATAGCTTGAACCGTGATCAAGGTGAATCGCTACCGGTACAGTGATGTTGTAGTCTTCGATAAGACCTTCAACCATTTTTACAACAGTTTTGAATCCACCGATGTAACGAGCAGCACCTTCAGATACACCAAGAATAACTGGTGAGCTTTCTTCTTGAGCCGCTTGCAGGATCGCTTGAGTGAACTCAAGGTTGTTGATGTTGAATTGACCTACTGCATATGCTTCGTCTTTTGCTTTGTTAAGCATTTCTGTCATTGAAACTAAAGGCATGTGAAAAATCCTCCTATATAGACCTTATTTTTCTTATACAGAAAAGTATATCATACCTAGCATGACCAAATAATTTTCCTTATATGTAACTTCGCATGATCACTTTTCACATCTTCTAGCATACCAATATATGAAGATTTCGGCAACAATTCGACATATATTAGGGTAATATAATATTACAGGATGCTTGCAAAGTTAGGTTTCGTAATTAATTCGCTTTAAGTGGTAAATACTTTTTTACTGCTTCACGAATTTCATCGATGTCAAAAGGTTTTGCAAAGTGTGTTAGTGCGCCTAAGTCTTTTGCTTCTTGAATCATATCAAGTTCGCCGTAAGCAGTCATGATGATGACACGGATGTCTTGATCGATTACTTTCATTCTTTTTAGAATTTCAATTCCATCCATTCCTGGGATTTTCATATCAAGTAACACAAGATCTGGAGAGTGGTTTTCTACGATTTCAAGTGCTTGGAAACCGTTTGCTGCTTGAAATGTTTGATATCCTTCTTTTTGAAATACTTCATTTAATAAAATACGAATTCCGTATTGATCATCAACAATTAAGATCTTTTCTTTTAACATTGTCTACACCTCTTGAGTTATTTTTTGTTGTTTGTGACATGTTTCGAACTTTATTTTAAAATTAGCATTTATTTTCACGCTAAAATTAAGCGCTTTAAGCATAAATAAACGATCACCTAATGGATTCGTTTTCCCCTTGATATTTCCTGCATTTTTTCATCTTCTTTTCTCGACAAATTCTGCTTGGGTTAAGTTTATCATAATAAGGTTTGTTATGGTAAACTTGTTGGGGCGGTGCCTGTCACTTCCCGAAATTTGTCGCAGAAACTTCGGGTGGTGACAGGCACGCCCCGAAGTTTGTCACATTAGGAGGTTATATTTTTGATGAAAATTTTCTCCACACAGTTAACGGGTCATTTTAACCGAATTGTTGAGCAAGAGGAGCTGAGTATTGAGGATAGTGCGCGCTTGCTTGCCCAGGCATTAGTTGGTGAAGGAAAGATTTATATATATGGTTTTCAAGAGTTACATGGAATTGTTTTAGAGGCGGTTAACAGTAGTGAGCCTCTTATCCGTTCAGAAGCGTTGTTCAATCAAAACGGTGAAATGAAGGAACTAACAGCTGCCGACCGTGTCCTTCTCTTTACATATCGATCCACTGATGCTGAAGCGATCAAACTTGCTCAAGAATTATCTTCTAAAGGAATTCAAACAGTTGGTGTTTCTGCTGTGATTAAAGGTGAAGATACAGGCCTCAACACTATCACCGACCTACATATTGATTCAAAATTAAGGCAGCCGCTTATTCCCGGTGAAGATGGTGAGAGATACGGTTTTCCTGCATTAATGACATCGTTATATGTTTACTACAACTTAACTTTTATCCTAAAAGAAATTTTAGATGAGTTTGAGGAAGATGAGCTTTAATTCTCAACGAAAAAAGAATGAACTCCCCAAGTGAGTTCATTCTTTTTTATTATCGTACCCTAATTTAACTGAAATATTTTCAGCGACTTCTTTCACTTTATCAATAATAACCGGAATTGTTTCTGCTTGGAAACGAACATTTGGACCTGCCACACTTATACCTGCAACAACTTCTTTTTTATGATTAAAAATTGGCGCAGCGATTGATGTCGTATAGTCTTCTAGCTCTGAGTTACTAATTGTATATCTATTCCTCTGTGTTTCCTTTAATACTTTACGGAGCTTTTCTTGGTCAGTAATCGTTCCTGATCCAATTGCTCTTAGTTCGACATCATGTAAATATTGCTCTAGTTCTTCTTCAGGTAAAAAAGCAAGAAGAACTCTTGAACATGCCCCAGCATAAAGAGGAGATTTCCTGCCGATTGCTGTATACAGCCTAACTGGCTGAGTTGTATCAACCTTTTCAATATACATCGCTTCATTTTGGTCTCGAATTGTCAGGTTTACAGCTTCTCCCATTTCATCTCGAAGTAATTTCATATAAGGTAAGGCAATTTGACGGATATCCAGCCTGTCCGCTACCAATTGACCGTATTGTAAAAATAATAAACCAAGAGAGTATTTCCCCTCTTCATCTTTATCAAGAAACCCCATATCCTCAAGTGATCCGAGCATACGATGAACAGATGTTTTTGGCATGCCGGAAACTTTGATCATTTCATTAAAAGATAGTTTAGGGTGCGTTAAAAAAAGGTTAAGGAGGTCCATCGATTTAATCACGGTTTTATTCTTATTTTGCAAAAATTCTCCCCCTTAGTCGATACATCTATCGAAAAAATTGTCTATCATTCATTATATATTTTTTCTTATCTTTTACAAGATTTGTATTAGACTAGGGTATATGCAGAGAATTTATTCTTTTATTGAAATATGATAGGTTTCTAGAAACTTCGTATTGAACTCTCCCGTAACAAATGCATCATGCTCTAGTAGTTCGAGATGAAACGGAATCGTTGTTTTAATACCTGTTATGAAGAACTCATCAAGAGCCCTTTTCATTCTGTTAATCGCATCTTCGCGATCTTTTCCCCAAACGATTAGTTTGGCAACCATTGAATCATAAAAAGGAGAAACAGTGTACCCCGGATAAACAGCACTATCTACCCTAACACCAAAGCCACCTGGTGGAAGATATCCTTCTACAAGACCAGGAGATGGCATAAAGTTTTTTGCAGGGTTTTCAGCATTGATACGACATTCAATTGCCCAGCCGTTAATTTTGATTTCCTCTTGTTTAAAAGATAATTCGTACCCAGCAGCTACTGCTATTTGCTCTTTAATAAGGTCAATGCCAGTAACAAGCTCTGTTACGGGATGCTCAACTTGGATACGCGTGTTCATTTCCATAAAATAAAAATGACCATGTTTATCTAGTAAAAACTCTACCGTTCCCGCACCATGGTATTTTACAGATTGAGCTGCTTTTACAGCCGCATCCCCCATTTTGTTACGCAGTACTTCATCTAGGGCTGGTGACGGAGCCTCTTCAATTAGTTTCTGATGTCGGCGTTGAATGGAGCAATCTCTTTCACCAAGATGAACAACATTACCGAATCGATCGGCGATGATTTGAATCTCAATATGACGTGGCTCTTCTAAATATTTTTCTAAATAAACTCCCGGATTTCCGAAGGCTGTTTCTGCTTCTTGCTGTGCTTGACGAATTGCTTTTTTCAATTCTTCTGCACCGTACGCGACTCTCATACCTTTACCGCCACCGCCTGCTGTTGCTTTTACGATCACTGGATAACCAATTTCAGTCGCAACTTGCAATGCCTGTTCCTCATCTTTGATCAACCCATCTGTTCCCGGTACAGTCGGCACTCCTGCTTTACTCATTGTTTCACGGGCTACGTCTTTAGTTCCCATTTTCTGAATTGCATCTGAGTCTGGGCCAATAAATGTGATATGACATTTTTCACACGCCTCAGCAAAATCAGCATTTTCGGCAAGAAAGCCATAGCCAGGATGTATTGCGTCCGCTCCTGTCATTGTTGCAGCACTTAAAATATTCGGGATATGTAAATAACTTTCCTTTGAAGCTGTTTTCCCAATACAATAAGCTTCGTCAGCTAATTTTACGTGAAGCGCTTCTCGGTCAGCCTCAGAGAAAACAGCAATTGTTTTAATCCCTAATTCTTTACACGCTCTAATAACTCGAACAGCAATTTCTCCTCGATTAGCAATTAACACTTTCTTAAACATACGATGCTTCCTCCTTACGAAAAGTTAAGATTCTCTAATTGCAAACAAAGGCTGTCCAAATTCAATAAGTTGACCTTCATCTACTAAAATCTCAACAATTTCCCCATTTACTTCAGCTTCAATTTCATTGAAAAGTTTCATGGCTTCTAGTATACAAACAACAGTGTTCTTTTGAACTTTTGAGCCAACTTGAACAAATGGATCTGCATCTGGATTTGAACGGGAATAGAATGTACCAACCATTGGAGACAACACTTTATGCAGATCTTCTTTCACCTCTTCTACCTTTTCTTTTTTCTCCACGACAGGAGGCTCTTTTACAACTGGTGCTGCTTGTGGTTGCGGGCTAGAAATCTTTTCAACAACGAGTGAACCTTCTACTTCAGAAATTTTTTCAATCACAACCTTTGTACCCTCGTGCTCTAACCTAAACTTTTGAATGGATGAAGAATCAATTGCTTTAATCATTTCTTTAATGTCATTTATATTTAGCATGAATTGTCACTCCTTCTATTGTTTTAATTTATAGGTAATACTCACCGCTAATTGCTTTAAGCTTTTTTCTCTTTCTAGATACAATCTTTCAGCTTCTTCTAATGTTATTTCAGTAAAAGAAATGGATTGACCTGGCATAACCTGCGCAACAACTGGTAAGTCAACAGTTGCAACTTGGCCAATTTTCGGATATCCCCCTGTTGTTTGGCGGTCTGCAAGCAGGATAATTGGATTTCCATCAGGAGGGATTTGAATCGTTCCGTGAGCAACAGCTTCTGAAAGCATTTCCATTTTTTTCTCTAATTCAATAGCAGGTCCTGATAATCGGTACCCCATTCGATCCGATTGTGGCGACACTCTAAAAGATTGGGTGAAAAACTGCTGCTTGCTTTGTTGTGTAAAGTGTTCAAACTGTGCTCCTGGTAAAACGCGAATATTCGGATTTTTCGCAAAAGGTAAAAACTCATTCCAACGAACAGACCAGTTAGCTGTTAAGAAAGAACTAGTAGATTGCATGTTTTTTAGTTTAACTCCTTCTGATATCGAGTTTGTTTCTAACATATCTCCCTCTTGAATCGCTCTACCTTGATATCCACCTATTTCTGCTCTTAAGTATGTGCTTTTGCTCTTCATCATTCTCTTAACAGCAAAGCCACCAGCTACTGCCAGATAAGCCCTGCAGCCAGATTTTTGTGCTCCGAATTGAAGTTTACTTCCTTTTTTCACGAAAACTGGACGCCATAATGGGACAGAAACTCCTTCAATGGTTGGAGATAAATCACCTCCTGTAATCGCGATGAGCATATCTTTTTCAAATAACAACGTTGGCCCCATTAGAGTAATTTCTAACGCAGCTTCTCCTTCTGAATTGCCAACTAATAAATTTGCAATTCTAAGAGAATATGTATCCATTGCACCACTAACAATGACTCCGTACTTTTGGTATCCATATCTTCCTAAATCCTGAATCGTCGTAAGCAGCCCTGAACGTAAAGTGGTTATACTCATTTATTTCCCTCCTTCCATTCCAAAAAGTCTTTGTAGGAAATAGGATAGAACTTCACTACATTTCCAGCCTGAAGTAGACTTGGTGGCTCTTTTTCTGATAAGAAAAGACTAAGAGGAGTTTGACCAATCAGCTGCCAGCCGCCTGGAGTGGAAATTGGATAAACACCGGTTTGTTTCCCGGCAATTCCAACAGAACCGGCTGGGATGCTAGTTCGTGGTGTGGAACGTCTTGGTGTTGCAATTTTCTCTGACATTCCTCCTAAAAACGGAAAGCCAGGGGCAAATCCGAGCATATAAACGAGATATTCCCCACCTGAATGAAGGCTTATCACTTCATCAGTTGTTAAGTTGTTTTGTTTAGCAACAAACTCCAGATCCGGACCGCATTCACCACCATAGCAAACGGGAATTTCAACAGTCCGGTGTGGTTCAGTTTCTTCATCTTTTAGGTTTGTTAATATATCCTCGATGATGGAAAGGACAATTTTGTAAGGAGAGACAATTTGTCCAACTTTATAAGCATGATTTTTATCTACTAATAGTGGATCATAAAAAACGGTCACACCTGTATAAGAAGGAATGCATTCAATGAATCCCTTAAAGCTGTTTTGTGTTAAATAATTGGACAGCATTTGTACCTTACGATGTGTGGAATATTCAATTTCAGAACCAAACCGAATCACAATCGCAGCATCTCCAGCAGGTTCGATCATGACGTTTGCTTGATTTATATGATTAGTCTTTGTCAATCCTCTCACATCCTCTTTGCATCTTTTAATAAGAAGATTTCCATTTTGGGATTTTCCTTAATGACTATTGGAAATCATTATAGTAAACAATTTGGGAAAGAAATTTACTTCCTTTTATTTTATCATAAGCTTCTTTTGCTTCTTTTTCGTTATTGAACTCAAACATTTTCGGATGATTTTGCTCTGAGTAGACAGTGATAACCCACATTAGAGAGCCTCCTAAGCTATTTTTATTATAATCTATTTATTATATTCCGTTAAACGGAACTGAATTTCCTTATATCGGACTTAGAGGCTATTATAATTTTAGTTTTTATAAAATACAACAAAAAACTTGAACAAAATTATGTTTGTTAGAATAGATAACAAAATAGTTCAAAAATTTAAACAGATACATTATAGTCAATCCATGTTACAATAATTGAAACTATAGTTCCTAAATTCGGGAATAAAACCAATTGTACACTCATTCTTTTTTAAGGGGGAATCTTACTTGTATCAAATTGATTTGAATTGTGATTTGGGAGAAAGTTTTGGGGCTTATAAGATTGGGATGGATGAAGAAGTTCTTCGTTTTATAACATCAGCGAATGTGGCTTGTGGATTTCATGCCGGAGATCCATCTGTGATGAGAAAAACGGTGCAACTTGCTCTTAAGAATAACGTTAAGATTGGAGCACACCCTGGTCTTCCTGATTTAGCAGGCTTTGGTCGACGTAACATGAGTATTTCTCCGCAGGAAGCGTATGATCTCGTTGTTTACCAAATAGGAGCTCTTTCCGGCTTTTTAACGGCAGAAGGAGAAAAAATGCAGCATGTTAAACCACACGGTGCTTTGTATAATATGGCGGCCAAAAACAGAGAATTATCGGAAGCAATTGCCGAGGCTGTTTACAAAGTAGATCCACAGCTGATTCTTTTCGGTCTTGCCGGAAGTGAATTAGTAAAGGCTGGTGAAAAAATCGGACTTAATACAGCACATGAAGTCTTTTCTGACCGAACCTATCAGCAAGACGGCTCATTAACACCACGAACTCAACCCCATGCCCTTATACATAGCTATGAAGATTCTGTTTCACAGGTTATTCGTATGATCAAGGAAGGAAAAGTTCGTTCAACGCAAGGCGTTGATGTACCTGTATTAGCTCAAACAGTTTGTATTCATGGAGATGGTCCTGAGGCTCTTGTATTCGCTAAACAGCTAAGAGAGTCAATGCAATCTGAAGGCATAGAAGTAAAAGCGTTTAGTTAGGAGGAAAATGTATGGAGCCACTTAATGTTTCACCAAAAAAGGATGATAAAAGCAAATCATCTTTACCAAAAATGAATTGGTCACTCTTAATGGGGGCTGCCTTTTTAATGGCAACCTCAGCAATTGGACCTGGTTTCTTAACACAAACAACTGTGTTTACTCAAACATTAGCAGCCAGTTTTGGTTTTGTTATTTTAGTTTCTATTATTTTAGATATTTTTGCTCAAACAAATATATGGCGGATCATTGCTGTTTCTGAAAGAAGAGGACAAGATATCGCCAACATGGTTTTCCCGGGACTCGGGTATATCCTTTCCTTCCTAATCGTCCTTGGAGGTCTTGCCTTTAATATTGGGAATATTGCGGGTGCCGGGCTCGGTTTAAACGCGATAACCGGTGTATCGCCGGAGGTTGGTGCGGTGATTGGTGCAGTGATTGCAATCTTTATTTTCGTTGTAAAAGAAGCAGGAAAAGCAATGGATCGCTTCACACAAATTGCCGGATTTGTCATGATTGGATTAATGATTTACGTTGCGATTACAACAGCTCCTCCTGTTGGTGAAGCGATCATCAGATCGGTTGCACCCTCCCAAATTGATGTTTTGGCGATTGTCACGTTAGTTGGTGGTACAGTTGGTGGATATATTACCTTTGCTGGTGGACATCGTCTTTTAGAAGCTGGTGTAAAAGGAAAAGCCGCGATTCCAGAGGTAACAAGAAGCTCTGTTGTCGGGATTTTATTTACATCTGTTATGCGTATTGCCCTTTTCTTAGCCGTACTGGGAGTTGTTTCAAAAGGGTTGGGTTCACAAATTGATCCAACGAACCCACCTGCATCTGTGTTTCAGCTTGCGGCTGGAGATGTTGGTTATAAAATTTTCGGTATTATTATGTTTTCTGCTGCCATTACATCGGTAGTTGGTGCAGCGTATACTTCTGTTTCGTTTATTCGTACATTTAGTGATAAATTCGAGAGAAATAATAAGCTGATTACAATTGGTTTTATTGTTGTGTCAACTCTTGCATTTGTGTTGATTGGAAAGCCAGTTAAAGTGTTAGTTTTGGTTGGTGCTTTAAATGGTCTGATTTTGCCATTAGCGCTTGGAACATTACTTGTTGCGGCTTATAAGAAGAGTATTGTTGGGGATTATAAGCATCCGTTATGGTTAACGATTTCAGGTGCGCTTGTAGTGATAGTGATGGCGTTAATGGGCGGGTATACGATTATTAAGTCGCTTCCGCAGTTGTTTTGATTTGGTGAATGTGGACTAAGGGTAAAAATTAGTCCGTTCCATTGCGCTGCAGAAACTTGCTTTCCGCGGGGCGTGCGCTGAGCCTCCTCGGCTTTGCCTGCGGGGTCTCACCTGTCCCGCTGCTCCCGCAGGAGTCAAGTTTCTTCCGCTCCATTACACTATTGTTCTTTAAATTTATTTAAATGCACCAATCTTAACCAAAAAAGCTTGTAGAGATAAATCATAGTCTCCACAAGCTTTTTCACGTATTATTCTTGTTCTA
>NZ_JBLUOI010000099.1:0-14302 GCF_048059995.1 Metabacillus sp. YM-086
CCTGTAAAACAGAGTCAGTTCAAAATTAAAGGGCAAGCCTCTTTTTTAAAACTGTCTATTTTACAGGGTCCATTTTAAAATGAACAGCTCTTTTTTATTCTGTTGCTGGTTCAGAAGGAGAGGGAGTTTCTGGCTCTCCTTCTGTTTGTTCAGCAGGTTGTGTTTCTTCATTCGGTTCCTCTGGCTTAGGAGGGGGTTCTACCTTTGGTTTTTCCTCAGCATAATCCCCAACTTTTACTATACTTGAAGGCACTGATTCATGGCCAGCTACGTCAACTGCAACTACATAATAAGCAGCAGGATTGCTACCAACGGTAACAGACAATGAATTTGAAGCTGGAACGCTTGCAACCTTTTTAAAGTTCGTTGAAAAATTAGCTGCAGCATAGACACGGTATCCAAGGATGTCGTTGTCTCCATTTGCTCTCCAACTAATTCTCGTTCCACTTGCTGATACCCCGCTTACTTGGCTAGGAGATGCACCGTTATCGGTAATTTCTTTTCCTTCAGTTACAACTAAATTACCCCATTTCACAGTGTTAGGTAACAGTCGTTTGAGATCACTAACATTACTAATATTGTGTTTATCGAGAATTTCTTTCTTCAACATAACACCTTCTTGAACAAACTCAGAAGGAGCTGTTGAAGGAACTTTATAAGCTCGATCTTTAACAAACACATATTTGCCTCTTGTTAAGCTGTCATCAACTTTAGTTGGAACATACTTTGCATTGAAAAGATCTGTTGTAACAAGACCAGCCTCTCGACATAAAGCAGAAGGTAGCTCACCGGTTAGAGCACAGTAAGAACGTCTAACAATTCCCCCTGGCATTTCAAAACGATTTTTCGGTGCAACTAATTCTGGATTTACTTCATAAGCAACATTCATCAATTTTGCCCATAACAGAATGTTTCTTTTGCTATATGACATTCCTTTATAATTTTGCTCTAGTGGTTTTGGTGTATCATAACCAATCCATGTTCCAAACGATACATTTGGGTTTGTGGCAACAAACCATGCATCTCTATAATCTTGACCAGTTCCTGTTTTTCCTGCCCAATCCGCACTAAATGAAAGATAACTATTTAGTGAAGCAGCTGTACCGCTTCTAATAACATCACGCATCATATCAAGAGTAAGGTAGGCAGTTTGAGCTGAAAATACTTCGTTTTCCACTTTTTCATGTTGGAAAATAACATCACCATTACTTGCTTCAATTTTTTCAATTAAATAAGCATCAACAAATTTACCTTGATTAGCAAAGGTTCCATATGCATTAACATTTTCCTCAACGGTTACACCCTTTGTCATAGCTCCTAAACTAAGTGAAGCAATTCCATAATCTTCTTCAGTTAGCGTACTAAAGCCCATCTTTTCCAAGTAAGATACTGGATTTTGATTCATAATCTCCATGTAGGTTTTAGCAGCTGGAACGTTGTAAGAGTATTTTAGTGCTGTTCTAGCACTAGTTAAGCCATGATAGCCTCCACCGTAGTTCTTTGGTTTCCATGATCCAGTCATCGGAACATCGGCAATAACTGTCCCAGGTTGAGATTTTCCGAGCTCCATAGAAGGAGCATAAACGAGCAATGGCTTCATCGTTGAACCATTTGGACGCAGGGCATCAGTTGCGTGATTTAGATTTTCTCGATTAAAGTCACGCCCACCAACAAAACTAATGATTTTTCCAGTGGTATTTTCAATTAAAACACCACCAACCTCAACAGGTTCTTGTACAGTAATGGTTTCTCCAGTATCCGGGTCTTTTACCTTTTCAGGCTTATCACTGCCGTAATACCCATACTCATCAACCACTTCTTGCATTTTATCGTAAATCTCTTTATTTATTGTTGTGTGAATTCGATATCCATTTTGTCTAAGGTCTTTATCTGCTAAAGTACGATATTGTGCCTGTAAGTCATCATCTTTTTTAATTTCTTCTTCTGTATATCCATCTTTTTCTGCAAGTTTGACCATAATTATGTCAATTGCACGATCTTCAACCTCATATGTTAAATATGGGTACCGTTCAATAGAAGAAGGCTTCTTTGGTGTTAAGTTCGCACGGATGTCATACGTAAGTGCCTCTTCATATTCTTCTTTTGTAATAAAGCCACCTGTATACATACGGCTTAGTACAGTTTTCATTCGATTAATACCAGGCTCAAGACTTTCCTTTACTGCCCCACCATCATTTGAGAATGGTGTATATCCGAATGGACTTTGTGGTAATCCAGCGATAAATGCAGCTTGTGGGATACTTAGATCCTTTGCTTCAACACCAAAAATTCCTTTGGCGGCTGCTTGAACACCTGCAATATTTTTTCCATTTGAATTACGACCAAAATCTGCTACATTTAAATAAGCTTCAATGATTTCATCTTTCTCAAAGAATTTTTCTAGTCGTAAAGCTAACAGAATTTCTTTTGCTTTTCTGTCAAAAGATACTTCATTTGTTAATATTTGATTTTTAATCAATTGTTGTGTGAGTGTACTTCCACCTGTTTGTACAGATGCATTTGTAAACTCCTGAAAAAGTGCGCGCATGATCGCTTTTGGAACGACACCATGATGTTCATAGAAAAGTTCGTCCTCTGTTGCAACAACAGCATTTATAACATGTTTTGAAACATTCTCCAGCTTTACTTCCTCTCGCTCGATATCGGCATTTAATTTACCTAAGTAGACGTTTTCATCGAAATAAATGAGAGAAGTTTCTTCATAGTTGTATATGTCATTTCTCATGTTTTCGTATGAACGAATGGGCTCGTCTTTTACAAGCGAAGCAAAATACCCGGCACCTACACCTCCTGCAAAGCATATACCAATAAGTCCTATAATAAGAAATAATAAAAGTAGATTTCCAATGACGTTATATGATATCCGGAGACCTTTGGCAATATCTTTGTTAAAAGGTGAGAAACGCCTTTGTTTTTCATCCTTTTTGCTCATATATGCATTCCCCCCAAATCTTATTTATTATAACATAATAAGATAAAAAATTTGTATGCTTTTGTCGTGAATGGAGATGATGGTTATTTAACCAGTTGACATTCTATTTCCTTTATGGTTAAAATTGCTTGTAATTAGTATATGGAATAGCAAAGATTGGATTCAGTAATGGGTATCTCACTGTTATAGAGAGCTGATGGTTGGTGTAAATCAGTACAAAGATTCTCCATGAATTACGTCCATGAGCTTCTTTTTTGAACAGGGATTAGTAACCTAAGTAGGAAAAGACGGTTTTTACCGTTATTTAACCGAGTGAGGATTATGAAAATAAATCCTAAGTAGGGTGGTACCGCGATACTTTCGCCCCTTCAGTGATGAAGGGGCTTTTTGGTGTTTACCTTACAATAAAATATAAAGGAGGACCAAAGATGAGTGATTTATTAAAGGACTTACAATTTAGAGGATTAGTTAATCAAGTAACAGATGAAGAGGGCTTGGCAAAAGCTTTGGAAGAAGGGGAGATTAGTCTTTATTCAGGGTTTGACCCAACAGCAGATAGCCTTCATATTGGTCATTTACTGCCAGTTTTAACTCTTCGTCGTTTTCAATTACATGGACATCATCCAATAGCTCTTGTTGGAGGAGCTACTGGACTAATCGGTGATCCTAGTGGTAAAAAAGCAGAGCGTACCTTAAACACCTCTGATATCGTTCAGAACTGGTCTGACCGAATTAAAGGTCAGCTTTCAAGATTTTTGGACTTTGAGTTAGATAAAAATCCGGCTGTAATCGTTAATAACTTTGATTGGATTGGCAGCTTAGATGTTATTTCATTCCTTCGTGATGTGGGGAAAAACTTCGGAATCAACTATATGCTTGCAAAAGATTCAGTGCAAACTCGTATTGAGTCTGGTATTTCATTTACCGAATTCAGTTACATGATTTTACAATCTTATGACTTTTTAAAGTTATACCAAAATAATAACTGTAAACTACAAATCGGTGGTAGTGATCAGTGGGGAAATATTACAGCAGGCTTAGAATTAATCCGTAAATCAGAGGAAGACTCTAAGGCTTTTGGATTAACCATTCCTTTAGTTACTAAGGCAGATGGAACGAAATTCGGTAAAACAGAAGGTGGAGCAATTTGGTTGGATGCCGAAAAAACATCACCTTACGAGTTCTATCAATTCTGGATTAATACGGATGATAGAGATGTTATTAAATACATTAAATACTTCACATTCCTTACTCAACAAGAGATTGAGGAGCTTGAAAACGAAGTGGCAAATGCTCCTGAAAAACGAGCGGCTCAAAAGGCTCTTGCCGAAGAAGTGACAAAAATGGTGCATGGTGAAGATTCTTTAAAACAAGCAATCAAGATTTCACAGGCTCTATTTAGTGGTGATATCAAAGAATTAACAAGTCAAGAGATTTTAGAAGGTTTTAAAGATGTTCCATCAACAGAAATGTCTTCAGAGGAAATAGGATTAATTGATTTGCTTATTGAAGCGAAAATTTCTCCATCGAAGCGCCAAGCTCGTGAGGATCTATCAAATGGTGCAATCTATATCAATGGTGAACGTGTTCAAGATTTAACGAAAGTTATTTCAGATGAAGATAAAATTGACGGGAAGTTTACTGTGATTCGCAGAGGGAAAAAGAAATACTTCCTTATCCGTTATACCGGATAAAGCGAGAAAGAGAATGAATCTAAGGATTTGTTCTCTTTTTTTCTTTCAAATGTTTATTAATCAAAATAAAAAACCTATACCAATTGGTATAGGTTTTTCCAAAACTATTAACGAGAGTAGAACTCAACGATAAGAGCTTCGTTAATTTCAGCAGGTAATTCAGAACGCTCAGGTAAGCGAGTGAAAGTACCTTCTAATTTATCTGCGTCGAAAGTTAGGTAGTCAGGTACGAAGTTGCTTACTTCGATTGCTTCCTTAACGATGTCAAGGTTGCGAGATTTTTCACGTAAAGTGATAGTTTGACCAGGTTTTAATTGGTAAGATGGGATATCAACACGTCCACCATCAACCATGATATGACCGTGGTTAACTAATTGACGAGCTTGACGGCGAGTACGAGCTAAACCTAAACGGTATACTACGTTATCAAGACGAGAATCAAGAAGAATCATGAAGTTCTCACCATGTTTACCAGCCATTTTACCAGCTTTATCAAATAAGTTACGGAATTGGCGCTCATTTACACCATACATGTGACGAAGCTTTTGCTTCTCTTGTAATTGTAATCCGTACTCAGAGATTTTTTTGCGTTGTCCTGGACCGTGTTGTCCTGGAGCATATGGACGCTTTTCTAATTCTTTACCTGTACCACTTAATGAAATACCTAAACGACGAGAGAGTTTCCAGCTTGAGCCTGTATAACGAGCCATGCTAACTCCTCCTTTATGTTTTTATTTTGCATAAAATAAAAACCAGACTGACTAACAATCATGCACATTTTATTTTCATGTATCCTCGCTCCAGCAGCATAGAGTTACTCGATACACCTCCTTATATAAAAAGGGGAATAAAATGAATTCACCATTGCACCATCAATAGGCTGCATATTTTATACACAACGAACATTATATGTTTTTCTATGTATAAAGTCAAGAACCTTTACATAAATATATAATTTTTTGAAATAATCATTAGTAAAGTATAAACAAATAAGTTCATTTCATTTCATTGGAAATAAAAATATTTACTCTACTATCTATAGAATTGATTTATGATATAATGTATGAGTAATTTGACTTAGTTTAAATTTGTAACTTTTAGTGTGGGTGATTTTATGGGAGAACAATTCGTGATAACTGCTACTAAATGCGCATTTTTTGAATTTATTAGCAAACATCATAATAAACGTTCATTATCTGACATTGTGGAAAAGCTTTCTGAAACTGTAAAAAGTGAGCTTTCAATTCGTCATGCTGTTTTTTATTTCTATAATAGTAGAGACGAGTTTTACACACAGTCTTCACCAATTGATGATACCCCATTTAATACGTTCATTCTCAAAAATGGAGAAGCCTATTACCATGGCGGTCAAGTTCTAATCCCAATTTTTCGTAAAGATAAACTAAAAGGGATCCTTCAATTAAAGGGCTTTGAAAATGAGTACTCACCAGCAGTTATGAATGAATTAGCAAAAACGTGTACATCCTTTTATGACCATTGTATGGAGTTAATACAAGTTACCGAAAATGAGCAGAAGTATGAAAAATTATTTCATTTAACAGAGCAATTTCATGCTTTTATGAATAAAGATGATGTTTTAGTAGAATTAATTACAACATTACAAGAAATGTATAATGAATTTATTTTCTATTTGTTCTTATCACACGATAATGAAAATAACTTGAATTTACCAATTAAAGATCTCGGATTTGATCATCAAGATGGAAATGAAATGGCTATGGAAGCCTTTGTAACAGGTAAAATACAGTTTTCATTTGATGAGAAGATTAATCAAACGATTTTATATACTCCATTAAAAGGTAAGCAAGGGGTATATGGTGTATTGCAAGTGGTCGTTAATCACGGGATAAACCTCGCAGATCAAGATAAAAACTTTATTATTATGCTTGCAAATGCAGCTGGTACCGCGATGGAAAATGCCCAATTATACGATCAATCAAAGAGATTAATTAAGGATTTACAACTTATTAATGAAACGTCCCATCGTTTAAATAAAAACTTACGATTGGTAGATACGATGACATATATGACATCAAGAATCATGGAATCTTTTGAAGCTGATGAGGTGGGCTTTTTCTATCAAAATCATCAAAATGAATTTCAAATTTTTCCAGGTAGTACTAAATTTTTTAATACGAATGAAGTGCATGTTTATATCGATTATATAAAAGGAAAACTTGAAAAGAATCTAGAAGGGCTATTTTTAGGTGATATAACACAATACCTGCCAGATGGCTCCTTTGCATCGGTTATGGCTGTACCAATGGTCCAAAGTGATACCCTTCGAGGCTGTGCAATTGTCCTTCACAAAAATTCTTATCATTTTTCTTTTGATATGTTTAAACTTCTTCAATCGTTAATTCATCATTCTACATTGGCTCTATCTAATTCCTTATTACGAGAAGAGTTAGAAACATTAGTTAAAACTGACCAATTAACACAATTGTACTCACGTAATTACATGAACAATTGTATAGAGAACTCAATGAAAGCTGATCGTCAAGGAACATTTTTATTAATTGATATTGATAATTTTAAGGGAGTTAATGATACATTCGGTCATCAAGTTGGAGACGAAGTTTTGGTTCAGGTTGCCAATATTATTAAAAGTAATAGTAGAGAGCATGATATTGGAGCAAGATGGGGTGGCGAGGAATTAGCTGTTTATCTGCCACAAGTTGACCTTGAAGCAGGAACCGCCATTGCCGAGAGAATTGTAAAAAAGGTAGCGGAAAATACAAATCCCTCAGTGACAATATCTTGTGGAGTATCCTATTGGATTGCTGAAAATGAACGTAATTATAATCAATTATTCAGCCGCGCTGATAAGGCATTATATGTTGCTAAAAACCTAGGGAAAAATCAAGTGATCGTTCAGGATGATATTCACTGATTAGCTCTTGGCAGGCTGTAGACAAACTCGATAAAAAACGGGCTTGCCTACAGTCTTTTATTTTGGATTAAGGTGAAGGTGACCGTTATAATAAATCCAGTCTCGCATGTTTTTTTTTAGAATGTGATAATCATCCATCTGCGTACTTTTTTAGGTAAAAAAGTACAAAAAAGGGGAAAATGAATACTTTTAAAACATCTTCCACTTTAAATATCTGTGTTAACTTAAGGAAAAGACAAAACCTACATATAAAAAATGACCATCAAACAGTGTCCTGATTTGATGGTCATTTTTTATTGTTGTGATAGTTTTAAATATATTGAACCAAAACATCTACAAAGTTTTCTAAAAACACTTGATCTTCTTCATTGAATCGATCTTTTATTGGGCTGTCAATATCCAGGACACCAATCACTTCACCGTCAATGATAAGAGGAACAACAATCTCTGAATTAGATGCTGCATCACATGCAATGTGTCCTGGGAACTGGTGAACATCTGCGATTCGCTCTGTTTTTTTATTAGCTGCGGCTGTACCACAAACACCTTTTCCAACAGGAATTCGAACGCATGCTGGTAATCCTTGGAAAGGTCCTAATACAAGTTGACCTTCCTTCATTAAATAAAATCCAACCCAATTGACATTATCTAAAAATTGATTTAGAAGAGACGAAGCATTTGCTAAGTTAGCGATACGATCTTCTTCTCCCTCTAGTAAAGCTTTTAATTGATTTATGACCAATGAATATTGATCGGACTTATTACCATCATATTTTTCGACATGAAACATCTAAATTACCTACCTTTTGATAAATTTCCTTGATGATGAAGAACTTTGTCGAGCGAATCATAAAGGATTTTGATACTAAATGATTGAAAATATTATATATGAATAGGAGGTGTAATGACTATGACTCAAACAAACTCCCGTGATACAAAACAAAAGATACTTGATGCTGCCATCTACTTATTTAACTCTAAGGGATTTACTGGTACCTCTGTAAGAGAGATAGCCAGTAGAGCCAATGTTAATGTTGCCCACATTTCATATTATTTTAAAGGAAAAGGTGGACTTCTTGAATATCTTGTATCACATTATTATGAAGGCTATCTTAAAATCATTGAAGAAAATTACTCACATACACAATATGGAAATACCCATGATGTGCTTAGTAAAATGATTTTAGATTTATTGCATTATCAGCATGAAAACCGTCAACTTTCTCGATTAGTTTATCGTGAAGTGACAGTAGACTCTGTTTTAAATCGTGAGGTGATGACAACCTATTTAACCAAAGAAAAATATTACATTAAGTCACTGTTAGAACAAGGGATCGAGGAAGGACATTTTCGAAAGGGATTTATCCCGCATTTAATCATCCAACTTAGAAGTCTATTGCATATGCCGTATTTACAGCCACAATATATGAGTGAAGTCCTTCATATTCAACCACACGAAGCATACTTTGTGCATCAGTATTATAAAG
This sequence comes from Metabacillus sp. YM-086, assembly GCF_048059995.1. Lineage (NCBI taxonomy): Bacteria > Bacillati > Bacillota > Bacilli > Caryophanales > Bacillaceae > Metabacillus > Metabacillus sp. YM-086. The sequence goes on from NZ_JBLUOI010000099.1 coordinate 9,049, forward strand.
AGTTGAAATTATGGCTAAATTCGTTGTTAGTAGACAAGTTCTCACAAGATCGTAATCTACTTGCTATTCGATAACTGCTCAAAATATTTATAGTTCTTTCCAACATCCCTAGCACTGTGGGCATCCGATCCATAGATGAGAGGGATTTCTTGTTTTATTGCCATTTTTGCAATTTCATCATTAGGATAAATCTCACCACAATATTCTTTTCTTAATCCTGCTACATTATAATCTATTTCTAAGTTATTTTCTTTAATCGAAGTTAAAATATCAAGTATCCACTTTTTATTTGTGAAGGTTACAGGGAAAAGTTTTTGAAATTTGTTAACAAGCGTTATGTGCCCAATTCTTTTTGGTTTATATTTTCCTAAATCACTATTAATTGAATGGAGAACTTCATTGTAATAGGTTTCATGCAATACGTTTAATGAACCTGCTTCGAGAATCATCTCATTAAAGGTTTTATCGTCAAAATCCATACAATAATATTGATCTTTTATCTTTAAAAAGTGAACAGATAAAATACTATCATCTAAGTATTTTCCATACTCATTTAGAAAATCAGTTGTTTCTTTCTCATATTCTCTTATATAGTCAATTTCCAAACCGACCTTAATGGTAATGGTATTTTGATATCTTTCTTTTAATAAAAGGATACGTTCAAAATAATCGCCAAGTTCTTCAAGTTTCATGGCACTATCTTCTAGTGGTGTTGGATCTTTAAAGCCTTTTGGAAGTGGAGCGTGTTCAGTAAATGTTAGGCAGTTAAAACCCTCTTTTATAGCCTGTTTAATATATAACTCCAGTTCATCAGTTGACCCATGTGGACAAAATGGTGTGTGAACATGTCCATCCTTCTTGAGTAGCATATTTTCTCCCCCTTTTGCTGTAACAATAACAATTTATATTGTTATCAAGATACACGTTTCAGCCTGTTTCATAAAGATATAGATGCCCTTTCATCATAACTGGACAAATAATGTAAAAAATTTTAAATTTGTGGTCAAAAAATGTCGTTTACATGGTATCATAAATACATTGAATTAACATTAACAAAGTCTTAAAATATATATGGTTTTTTTGCGGATTTTTTACTAGATTGTTAATTGCATGTTAAAAAAGGAGACTCTAAAGAGAACAATACTAATTAACAACAATAAACATATTCAACATACGAAAAAATAAATAGATACTTAATAACGCTTATCAGCATGATGTTGAAAGATGTACATCATCCGGGAACTCTTCTTCCCTGTCATGAGGATTTTGTGTAGTACGAGGGGGCCAACTATGGAAGTTTTAATTGGAATTGTCCTTCTAATATGTATTATATTTGGTGCGGGATACATGTTTAGAAGAAAAATATATAAAGAGGTTGATCGTCTAGAGGCACGTAAGATTGAAATTATGAATCGCTCAATTATCGATGAGTTATCGAAAGTAAAAGAATTGAAGATGGTTGGACAAGCAGAAGAATTGTTTGAACAATGGAGAGCTGAGTGGGATGAAATTATTACATCTCAACTCCCTGAAGTAGAAGAGTTACTTTTTGATGCCGAGGACTTTGCTGATAAATATCGATTTAAAAAGTCGCAAGGAGTTTTACAACATATTGACCGTGTTCTTTTAACTGTAAATGAAAACATCGATAAGATTATTGAAGAAATTAATGAGCTTGTGACGAGTGAAGAGAAAAATACAGTTGAAGGTGAAGAAGTAAAAGATCAATATAAACGAGTTAAAAAGACCTTATTAGCTCATAGTCATCAGTTTGGTAAAGCACATCGTAAATTAGATGATACCTTAACTGAAATAACAGATTCCCTTAAACAATTTGATGCTGAAACCGAACAGGGAAATTATTTAGTAGCTAGAGAAGTGTTAGTTCAGCTAAAAATGGACCTTGATGTTCTACAAGAAAAAATGAATGAACTTCCTAAATTATTAACAGAATGCTCAGTGACAATTCCAAACTTAGTAAACGAACTAAAAGAAGGATACAAGGAAATGGTAGCATCAGGCTACTATTTAGAGCATATTCAATTAGATTTAGAAATTGAGAAGATAAACAATCAGCTAGAAAAGTTCAAAAAGAAACTAGAAGAAGCTGATCTCGATGATGTACAGGATGGCTTGCAATTCATTCAGGAATCTATTGACAATTTATATGATTTATTAGAAAAAGAAGTTGAGGCTAATCAGTTTGTAAAAAAAGTGAAGGATCAAATACATGACCAATTAGTCGAACTATCAGAACAAAAAGCAGCTACTGTTGAAGAAACAGAGCTTGTTAAACAGAGTTATCAACTATCAACGACTGAATTAGATAAACAAAAGCTAATTGAAAAACAAATTTTACAGGTTGAGAAGAAATTTGCTCATATTCAACAGAACTTATTAAATGACCAAGTAGCTCATTCCATCGTGAAAGAAGATCTTGAAGACATTGATAAACAAATTAAGCAGCTACTAGAAGAGCATAATCAATACCGTGAAATGCTTCAAACTCTTAGAAGTGATGAGCTCCAAGCAAGAGATAGTTTAAATCAATTAAAAAGACTACTTCTTGATACAACAAGATCGGTACAACAAAGTAATATACCGGGTCTGCCTGTTGAGTTTCTTGAACTAATAGAAAAGGCTAAACGGGATGTACTAAAGGTAACAACGAAATTGGATGAAATCCCACTTAATATGGTGATTGTTAATGAGTTACTATCAGAGGCTGTTCAATCAGTTAAGTCTTTAAAAGAAACTGGGGACGATCTCATAGAAGAGGTATACCTAGTAGAGCAAATCATCCAGTATGGAAATAGGTACCGAAGTCGTAATCAGCAACTGGCGACAAAATTTAAGCAAGCCGAAGAATTGTTTAGACATAATGATTATAATGAGGCATTAAACGTTGCAGCTGCAGCACTAGAACAAGTAGAACCTGGTTCTTTTGAAAAAATTCGGGAACTAATAAATGAACAAGATAAAACAATAACTTATAAGTAAAATGATAAGAGGAACCAAGTTTCGAAATAGTGGAACTTGTTTCTTCCTATCATTTTTTTATTTTAGAAATGCAAATGATTACCTAATTGTTGAATTGTTTTTCTTTGAAGTCTCAATATGTTATGATTACACATTGATAAAACTAATTATTTGAATCAATTATTATAAAATCAACTCATTTATAAAATGTAAATATAAACAAAGCAATTTGGAGGAAGCAAAATGTTGTATTTAGACAACAGTGCAACAACAAAACCATATGACGAAGTATTAGCAACTTATATGAAAGTTTCCAAAGATTACTTTGCAAATCCTTCTTCCATTCATAAGCTTGGTAGTGAAGCAGAAAGATTGTTAAGTCAATCAAGACAACAAGTGGCCGGACTGTTAGGAGTTATACCGGAAGAAATCATTTTTACTTCGGGTGGTACAGAAGGAAACAACCTTGCTATAAAAGGAGCAGCTTTTTCTAATAATCATAAAGGAAAACATCTTATAACATCTGCTATCGAGCATCCGTCAGTGTTGGAATCATTTAAACAACTAGAGCAGGTACATAACTTTAACGTGACATACCTTCCTGTTGATCAGAATGGTAGAGTTTCACCCGAAGATGTTAAGAAGGCGCTAAAAAAAGATACCATTTTGGTTTCTATTATGCATGTTCATAATGAGATTGGCACCATTCAACCAATTGAAGAAATTGGGCAAATGATAAAACAATCTTCAGATGCGCTTTTTCATGTTGATCATGTACAAGGAATAACAAAGGTTCCACTTGATTTTAATCAAGCTAAAATTGATATCTGTACAATCTCAGGACATAAATTTCATAGCTTAAATGGAACGGGTGTTTTATTCGTACGCAAAGGTGTAGAACTTGCCCCACTTTTTTCTGGAGGTGCACAAGAACTCAATGTTAGATCTGGAACAGAAAGTCTTGCTGGAAATGTGGCTTTGGCAAAGGCTCTAAGGCTGTCAACAGAAAAAGCAGGTAAACAACTAAAACAAGTAAAAGAAACTCGAGATAAACTTATGGTTGAATTATCAAAAATAGATGGTGTTGAGATAAATACTCCACGAAATCATTCTGCACCACATATACTCAATTTCTCAGTACCAGGCTTAAAAGCTGAAGTACTCATTCATTTTCTTGGAGAAAACAATATTTATGTTTCAACTACATCTGCATGTTCTTCAAGAGATAAAAAGATGAGCAAGGCTCTCTTAGCGATGGGGAAACATGATGGTATTGCCAAATCTGCAATAAGAGTCAGTTTGTCGCTGGATGATAATGAAGAAATCATTGAACCGTTTATTAAAATGCTATTAAAAGGTAAGGAAAAATTAACTAAGGTAATGAGGTAGGATAAATGGAATTTGATCACATATTAATTCGTTTTGGGGAAATATCTACTAAAGGGAGAAATCGAAGAAAGTTTGTTGACCGATTAAAAAGAAATATTAGAGAAGTTTTGATGGATTTTCCAAACTTAACGTATGAAGCGACAAGAGATCGACTCTATTTGCATTTAAATGGAGAAAAACACGAGGAAATAGTTGAAAAGCTTAAACTTATATTCGGAATTCAATCATTTAGTTTAGCGATTAAATGTAAAAGTGAGATATCACAAATTAAGGAGCGGGCATTAAAAGCGATCGAAAGTTTATACCAGCCTAATGATACTTTTAAAGTAACGGCTAAGAGGGCAGATAAGCAATTTCCTCTTGATACGAATGAGTTAAATTATCAAATAGGAAGTCACATTTTAGTTAATACAAATGACTTAACCGTTGATGTTAAAAATCCAAAGATTAATGTACGTGTTGAAGTGCGATCTGAAGCAACCTATATTACATGTTTTGACTATAAAGGAGCAGGTGGGTTACCAGTTGGATCTGGTGGAAAAGCGGTCCTTTTGCTATCAGGAGGTATAGATAGTCCTGTTGCTGGTTTTCTCTCACTAAAAAGAGGGGTGGAGCTTGAGGTTATTCATTTCTTCAGTCCACCATACACGAGTGACCGTGCTAAACAAAAAGTAATTGATTTAACAAGAGAGTTAACTTCCTATGGGGGGAAAATCACTTTACATATTGTGCCTTTTACAAAGATTCAAGAAAAAATTCAGGAGCAGGTTCCAGAAAATTATACAATGACGTCAACTCGAAGAATGATGCTAAAAATAGCAGACAAGCTTCGCGAAAAACAACAGGGCTTGGCGCTAATAACTGGAGAAAGCCTTGGTCAAGTGGC
>NZ_JBLUOI010000100.1:0-14262 GCF_048059995.1 Metabacillus sp. YM-086
TTTCATTTTTTATGGTGTTTATATACTAGATAAAGAAGTACATAGTGTTGTAGAAGAGTAAGAGTAGTTAATCGTTGGGGTAGAAGGTAGTTTAGTTCCTCTATGTGTAGATAGATAATTAATAGCAGATTATAAGAACAAGCGTTCTTGGTTGTGATATAATAGAAAGGCAATAGTAAAACTCATGGGTGGTCAGCGTTACCCCGTACGGAAAGGGGGTGATGCGTATGTTGACAGTATTTGAACGTTAATGCTTATGATGGCATTTGCAGGTTTGGTGTTGTCCATCATATCTTTTAGAGACAAAAAATAACCCACCCTTGAGCTTAGCCGGCGACAGGTGAGTTATCTTACAAAATCGCTGATCCCCTTAGTGTGAACCTAGCTATTGTATGACTGTTTGGTGTTCGAGCACCGAACAGTCTTTTTTAGTTTATGATTTCTCTAGTATTATTATAACCAAAGACTAGAAGAATGAAAAGTAATTCAAGCTTAACAACGAATACCATTTATACTTATTTTTTCGTAGCGATTTAAATCAAGAAATAAAGCCCGTGTTAAAATGAAGTATGGAATAAATGAACTAGCTCATTTAATAAACGTTCAAATTTTACATAAAAAAGGAATTGAAAAAGGGAGACGATCTTCATGCCATTAGAAATTGTACGTAACGATTTAACTAAGATGAAGGTAGATGCGATTGTAAATGCTGCAAACACGGATTTGAAAATGGGTGGAGGTGTTTGTGGAGCGATTTTTCAAGCTGCTGGTATTCATGAGTTGAAGCATGCTTGTAATAAAATAGGAGGGTGTCCTGTTGGAGAAGCAGTCATCACTGATGGATTTCAGTTGCCGGCAAAATACATTATTCATACCCCGGGACCTATTTGGAAAGGTGGCACCAATCAAGAAGCAACCCTGTTGAAAAGCTCATATGAACACTCTCTAGAGCTAGCGAAAAACTATCAATGTGAGTCAGTCGCTTTTCCACTCATTTCAACTGGCATATACGGGTATCCAAAGGAAGAGGCCTTACAAATTGCCGTTTCAACCATTAGTAGCTATTTATTGCATCATGACATGCTTGTGTATCTAGTAGTCTTTGATAAAGCTTCATTCGGATTAAGTCAAAAGCTGTTTAAATCGATTAATGAATATATTGATGAGCATTATGTTGAGGAAATAGAGAGCACATTTAGCCTCCGATATAATATGGAGCAACTGCATGAGTCTGATGCTATACCACAAGAGCTTTATGAAAAACAAAGCGAGCCCATCATCGAAAATAGCTTACTAAATTTGATAGAAGAACTCGATGAGTCATTTTCAGAACGTCTGCTGCGCCTGATTGATGAAAGAGGAATGACAGATGCTGAAACTTATAAAAAAGCAAATATTGATCGTCGCTTGTTTTCAAAAATAAGAAATGCAGCGAATTATGTACCTAAAAAGAAAACAGCCATTGCCTTCGCTATAGCATTACAGCTTAATGAAGTCGAAACAAACGATCTGCTGTCAGCAGCCGGCTATACGTTGTCACGCAGTAGTAAATTCGATGTAATTGTTGAATTCTTTATCCAGCAAAACAACTATGATATTCACGAAATTAATGAAGCCTTATTTGCTTTTGATCAGCCTTTGCTAGGTGCTTAAAGATGATTTAATGCTGAGGTAGTACAGAGATTACTATTAAAGTAGAGATTGCCCATTTTCAATACATGAAACCGAAGAGTTATTTAGAACGTATAAATTTTAAAAGCTCAATAGTTTACCCAACAGAGAATTGATGGAAAAGGAGGTAACGTGTTTGGGAGTAGCCAGCCTTATTATTTCAATACCGTTCTTCATTTTTGCTATTACCCTTTCAAAAGGAAAAGGGGCATCCTTACTTGCAGGCTATAATACAATGCCTGATAGTGAAAAGGCTCAATACGATGAAGTAGCAATGTGTAAATTTATGGGGAAAATTATGTATGGAATTAGCTTTAGCCTATTATTATTTGCACTTAGTGAGCTATTAGCAAACCAAGTTATTTTTATTATTGGTCTTATTTTATTTTTATCACTTATTATGTTTACACTGGTTTATTCGAATACCGGAAATCGATTTAAAAAGAAAGGTTAATGATAATTAATAAAGAATTATACCAATGCTTATGGTCAGTAAAATGTCGCTTCCAAAGCGACCACTTCTTTTTCTCATCTTGTTATCCTACATGTATAAATAAAACAAAACGGAGGATAACAAGAAATGAAAAAAAATGTAGCGGAAATCGTATTTATTTTAGACAAAAGTGGTTCAATGGCAGGACTTGAAACGGACACAATTGGTGGGTTTAATTCAATGCTAAGCAAGCAAAAAAAGGCTGAAGGAGAAGCATTCGTCACAACAGCTCTATTCAACCATCATTATGAACTATTGCATGACCGCATCAATGTAAAAGGGATATCTCCAATGACCCAAGAGGATTATGAGGTAGGAGGAACAACTGCATTATTAGATGCGATCGGCATGTCCATCCAAAAAATCATCAATGTCCAAAAGCACACAAGTGAGGATGAACGAGCAGAAAAAGTGCTATTCGTCATTACAACAGATGGAATGGAAAATAGCAGTCGTGAATATACTCCTGACAAAATAAAGAACATGATATCACAGCAAAAAGAGAAATATGGTTGGAACTTCATCTTCCTAGGAGCGAATATTGATGCCATTTCAACTGCTGCAAAATTTGGTATAGATGAAGACTTTGCCGTTGACTATCGTGCTGACAACATCGGTACACAGTTAAATTATGAATCTGTCAGCGAGGCCGTAGTAAAGCTGCGAAGTGGGAAGAAAATTGATCGAAGCTGGAAAGAAGATATTGAACGTGATTATCATCAACGGTCACGAAAGGAATAGGCAGATCTTTAAACATCATAATGAAAACAAGGCAAAAGTAGAAGACTTTAATTTATGAATGAAAGATAGAATACTGAGTTCGCAATAATAACCATCAGGAGGATATATTTCGGCGTTTAAACAGTATGGGATTTCCTAAATTAATATCTAATAAACAAAAATGCAAGCTTAATCTAGCTTGTATTTTTTTATTGACTATCTCTAAAATGACAAGAATTAACCTTATGTATTTCTAGAGAATAACGAAATTTGTAAAAGAATGACGATATTTATAAAAGTAATTTGGAAGGGTTTTCATAACTTATCAGGAATTTTAATTAAAAATAGTAAATTTTCAGAAAAAACCAAACGTATGAACAAGTGATTTCTATTGTCTAATATGGGATTCAATAAAAATCTCTTGGGCGTAAAAAAACAGAGAAACATAAATTAAAAGATAAATTTAAAAATATAGATAAAGGGGTGGAATTCCATGCGTCTAATCATTGTTGATGATGAGGAGTTGGAACGAAAAGGGCTAAGAAAAATGATACAAACAGAAATGCCCGAGGTAACTATTTTGGGAGAAGCAAGGAATGGACGAATTGCTATTGATCTTGCCGAGAAACTTCGTCCGGACGTAATGTTAATGGATATACAGATGCCAGGGATAGATGGAGTAGAGGCAGTAAAAGCCATTCGTAAGAAAAATAAAGAGATCAAATTTATTGTCATTTCTGCCTTTAATACATTTGAATATGCAAAAGGGGTTATGCAAGAAGGGGTAAAAGAGTATATTTTGAAACCAAGTATAAAAGAAGAAGTGATGGCTGCGCTCAGACGTGTACAAGGTGAACTTGAAGAGCAAAAGAAGAAGATTGAAATAGAACATAACTACAATAGAGCATTATCTCTTATGGAATCAGGCTGGCTTTCGTCGCTCTTACTGGAACAAGTAGAAGATATGTATTTGCAGGAATGGAATAAGTTGTTAAATATTGAGGCGATTAAAGGCTTTATTATCCTATTTTCATTTAAAGGGAAAAATATCTTAATAGATAAAGAGATGAATAAGGTTTACTACAACTGGCTAAAGAACAAGGCAAAAGAAATGGACAAAGAAGTCGTTATTGGCCCAATGATTGATGAGAAGGTACCTGTATTGATACTAGTAAAAAAATCAATCCGGGATTCAAAGATTAGAGCATATGCGAAATCGTATTGTCGATTAGTAATCAATCAATTTAATGAGAAATTTTCAGAGACTGTCCTGAAAGTAGGAATTGGGTTGCCGTATCCGAAAAGTGAAGACTTTGTCAAATCTTATCACGAAGCGATTATCGCCTTAGAGCAAATACATGATGGTGAAATACCTTATGCAATGATTTCCGAAAATTCACTAGGCATATCAGAAAGACAATCTCTTTACGAAAAAGAAAATGAACTTTTAGAACAAATAAGATTAGGTGAAAAATCGAAAGTTATTCATGAATTTGATTTTTATTTTGAGAGCTTACTACATAAAACAGAAGGAGATTTACAACTGCTTGTTCAGTCAATTGAGGAGTTTTTTGTAGTTATTTCTCGTGATTTATACAAAAATGGATACAATATCGGGTCAAAAACAGTGTTACAAGATTGTCGTACACCTGATGAGTTGAGGAAGGTTGCGAAAGAAAAGTTACTCGACACCATACAGCAGGTTGTGATATGGAAAAAGTCTCACATGAAAGGAATGATTCAAAAGGCAAAGGAGTTTATTGATCGAAGGTTTAAAGAAAACATAACACTAGAAGAAGTGGCTGATTATGTTAACCTAACACCGTTTTATTTTAGTAAAATCTTTAAAGAGAAAATGGGAGTTACCTTTATTGATTATATGACAGATGTGAGAATTAATTTTGCAAAGAAAGAAATGATTCATTCAAAGAAGAGTGTAAAAGAAATATGTTTTAATTGTGGCTATAATGATCCGAATTATTTTAGTCGCGTCTTTAAAAAGAAAACAGGTGAAACACCAAAGGATTTTCGACAAAAATATTTACAATTTGAACATTTTTAAAATACGGATGAAGTCTCCGTTTTTTTTTAGATTAGAAAGAACAAAAAAATCCTAATAACCACAAAAAAGTCAGGTCTTTTTAGCAACTTTTAGGAGGAAAAGTCTATTAAACTAAAGTTGTCAGCGTTTTCATGAGTGGAAACGAATTAAACAGAAGTGAGGGGATAAGTAAATGTTAAAAAAGTGGAGAAAGAAGAAAAGGAAGTTAGTAGCTATTGCACTAGCGTCTGGTGTAATCGTGTCTGGTATGAGTATGGATTCGGTAGCTGCTTCAAGCCAAAAAGCAAATGGAAGTAAAACAGAAGTTGTTTCTCAGGATGTTAACCAACAGGCTGCACCACAATTAGTAGATGCTGCCTCTATTGATGCCGTTATAGCAGCCATGACATTAACAGAGAAAGCTGCGATGGTAGTTGGTGCGAATTCCGTGGCGATTGATCCAGTTAATGGAGAAATTATCGGAGCACAATCAAGTAAGGTTCCTGGGGCAGCTGGACAAACTCAAGCCATTCCTCGTCTTGGAATTCCTTCTATTGTTTTAGCAGATGGACCTATGGGGGTTCGCATTAACCCAACTAGAGAAGGTACAGATCAAACATTCTATGCCACAAAATTCCCTTCTCCAAATGTCCTAGCTTCTTCATGGGATACAGAATTAGTAAATAAGGTTGGTGTAGCAACTTCTGAAGAGCTCAAAGCATATGGTATTGACCTCTTACTTGCACCAGGCATGAATATTCAAAGCTATTTACTAAATGGTCGAAATTATGAGTATTTCTCAGAGGATCCACTCGTAACAGGTATTATGACATCAGAGTTTGTAAATGGTGTGGAAGATAATGGAGTTGGAACAACAATTAAGCACTTTGCAGCCTATAATCAACGAACAAACAATAATGGAAATATGATTGTGAGTCAAAGAGCTTTACGAGAAATCTATCTCAAGGGATTTGAAATAGCAGTAAAAGAATCACAGCCATGGGCCATTATGGATTCTTATAACATGATTAATGGAACATATGCGACCGAAAACAAGGATCTATTAACAAGTGTTCTAAGAGAAGATTGGGGCTTTAAAGGATTTGCTATGACGGATTGGGAGTTCGGTGCACGAGACATTGCTAAGCAAATTGAAGCTGGAACGAATCTTCTGATGCCAGGAAGCATAGCACAGGTTAATCGTGTGATTGCTGCCGTGAATGATGGTAGTCTTGATGAAAAATATCTAGATCGAAATATTAAGGAAATTCTTAACGTGGTTATCCAAACTCCAACCTTTAAAGGGCATGTTGCAACAAATAATCCTGATCTAGAAGCGGGTGCTCAGCTAGCAAGACAAGCGGCTGCAGATGGGATGGTACTCCTTAAAAATGATGAAAAGGCTTTACCAATCGACAATGGTGTAAGCGTTTCATTATTTGGGACTCCTACTGTTGAAACGATGACTGGAGGCCGTGGAAGTGCACTTGTATATGCACCATATCAAATGGGTATTCCTGAAGGACTAAAGAATGCAGGATTAACAATCAATGATGAATTGTTAGGGAAATATGAAACCTATGTTGAGGAATTAAGACAGACAGATGAGTATAAGCAAACTCCAGGAAACTTTTTTGTTTCAACATTCCCAACACTTCCGGAGATGGATATAAAACAGGATGCTATCGCAGCAGCTGAAAGCACAGATGTAGGAATTATTGTTTTATCATCTGAGTTTGGGACATATGGATCTGACCGATCAAAAGAGGATTTCTATTTATCAGAATCTAAACAAAAAATGATTGAAGATGTATCTGCTGCATACCGAGCTCAAGGTAAACCAGTCATTGCCGTACTTAATGTTGAGGGTCCGCTTGAAACAGTTAGTTGGCAAGATAAGGTAGATGGTATCGTTCTTTCATGGCAACCAGGCCAAGAATTAGGAAATGCAGTGGCAGATGTTTTAACTGGAAAGGTGAATCCGTCAGGTAAACTTACGCAAACATTCCCGGTTGACTATGAAGGTCTTCCATATGCGGATCGTTACCCTGGTGAAAATAATGAGTTTACGTATGAAGAAGATATTTACGTCGGCTATCGCTACCATTCTACCTTTAACCTGACACCTGCATATGAATTCGGATATGGTCTGTCTTATACAACTTTCGACTATGACAAAGTAAGAGTGAATCGAAATGGAAAATTCAAGGATAAGATTACCGTGTTTGCAACAGTGGAAAATACAGGTGATGTTTCGGGCCGTGAAGCAGTTCAAGTCTATGTCTCTGCTCCTGATGGAAAGCTTGAAAAGCCAGAGTTAGAACTAAAAGCATTTACAAAAACAAAAGAATTAAGACCTGGTAAGAAAGAAAATCTAAAATTTGAACTAGATGTAAAAGAGCTAGCTTCATTTGATGAAGAAAAATCTGCTTGGATAGTTGAAAAAGGAACATATGAGGTTCTTGTTGGTGCTTCATCAGAAGATATTAGAGGAACTGCTTCATTTAAAGTAGATCAAGATATTTTAGTAGAAAAAGTTAATGACGTTCTAGAGCCACAGGTTGAAATTGATCGACTTTCAAAATTTGATAAGTAACCTTCAACACAAGAGAGCTAAGTATGGCTCTCTTGTGTTGTTAAAGAGACTAATTAATTCATAGGATGGGCAAAATCTCTAATACTAGTAGGGTCAGTTGACGTGATGGGCGTTGCACTTAACACAGGTGCAAAGGAAGTAAAAGCACAATCACCTTCTTATCAACAAACAACCTTAATGGAATGGCTTGCTGAGTAGTCATTAAAAAAGTAGGAATACAAAGACATACCAACTAAAATAAGCGGTTTCTCGGAAGAAGGAGAAACCGCTTATTTTTGATATCAATTGAATTTTCGTTATTTGCTACATAGTAATTTTATTGTTACGTTTCTTGTACAAACACTGCTTAGGAATATAGAACGTGATTAAAAATATTTTTTCACCGAGCTGATGTAAAACTCTCTATTTCACTTTACAGAATTTTAACGAGACTGTGCAGCCATCCATTCCATTAGAGTGGTTGGTTGACCATTAATGGTTGTTTCTACTTCGTTATTATAAACATAAATCCATGACCAGTGACCATTGTATTCATATGGTGTACCGTCAGCATTTTTATATAACCCTGAAGTATCCTGGACATTATCAAAAAGTGTTAAATGAACATTCTCAGCTCCAGCTTCAATTAAACGATTATAGGTTGGAATTGCATTGCTTTCTGGAGGTAAAGTTCGATCATTTTTTGCATGAACAAACCAAATTGGTGTTTGAGACATATTTAGAATATCTTCATCAGAAACCAAATTATTATTTAAACCTTCACATACTGGAAATGCTGCTGCAAAGTACCCTGGATAATCCCGGACCATTAACATTGTCATATATCCACCGTTTGAGGCACCTCCAATGTAGATTCTATTAGGATCAATATCAGGATTATTAGCTACATAATCCTTAATTAAAGACATAAGAGCTTCTTGGTAAATGGAAGTTCCATCAGCTCCTCCTGTATTAAAGCCATGCATCCATCTCGTAGGTGTTTGTGGAACTAATACATACGCTCCATTAAAGTAAGATTGAATGCTTTCCGTTGCGAAGCTAGTAGCTTTATTGGCAGATAATGGAATAGTTGGATCAGTACCACCTTCACCACCGCCATGCAACCAGATGATCAAAGGATTCTTCTTCTTATCTTTTGCTGGTGCATAATCTGCATACGTTAATGTAACGTCCTCATATGTTGCCTTACCAGATGAGAATTCATCAACTAATTCTCTCGTTTCACCTGCAAAGGTATCAATCACTAATCCAGAAATTGTGCCGAACTTTCCAGCATTAATTTTTATGTCCTTTTCTTGGGTAATAGTATAATCAGATTTAATCCATTTATTAGACCCAGCATAATAGTTGAGAGGGGAACCTAGTGACACAGTAGGTCCAATTTTCATTTCTAAAACCACATATTTTCCTCTTACTGCAGGGTTTCCATTTTGATCAGCAACATAGGCATTTGTTACCTCTCTAAAACCTTCCTCTAATAGTGGTGATGCTAGTCTATTGTCACTTCTTGTAACATGTACCTTAAATGTTTCATTTGTAATAGCTTCTTTAGGTACAGGTTTACCAATTTTCACAATCAGTTTAGTAATAGCTGCACCCCAATCATGTATCTCAGTTACACTTCGATAAGATGTGTCTGCTTTTTCTCCCTTGGCAAATGCACCAATACTAAAGGAACATGATAGTACAGATGTTAAAATAATAAGCATGAAAATCCTTACGCCTTTTAACATTAATAAGTCCTCCCTCATCTTAAGATTTCTTAGTAAGTCATGTTAATGACTTGATAAAGCCGAAGATTTAACTCCTCTCCCTATAATAAAAGCGCTTACAAATATAATTTTAGTAAATAGAGATTAAGTTTTTGTAAATAATTAGTAGCACTTTTCTATGATTAACTGCACTTTTTTAACAAATTACGAAAATGAATATTTATTAAACTATAGAAAAAATAATAACATGGAAAGAAAACATTGAACGTGATTGCCATCAACGGTCACGAAAGTAAAATAATTATAAAAAAAGTCTACTTAACTCTAGAAGACTTTTTTCATTCATTATTTCCTAGAATGTAAATTAACAAAAATTGTCGAATGAGGTAATATTAAGCTATTAACTCTTCTAGTACTAAGAAATTAACAGAATAGAAGTAGACTATAAATAACAAAATGAAACCTACATAAACGGAGCTGAGTAAGATGACATATACCGTAACAAGCAAAATGAATGATGTAAAGGTGGAAGTTAGTACGTTTGAGCAATTCTTTAAAGAAAAGGCAGTTTATCCAATTGCAATCGATACCTATCAACGCCCTTATGTATGGAATGTGAATAAGGTAAAAGAGTTGTTGAATGATTTACTAGAACATATTGAAACACAGCCTAACGTCCCTTACTATATGGGAAGCATATTGCTACATAAGAATAATGAAAAAGAAAAGCTGTTCATTATTGATGGTCAGCAGCGTATGACTACGTTAAGTATTCTTTATTATTTATTACATAGAAGATTGATAGAAGGTAAAATTGCGATGGAATTTCAATCACCAGAATCCATCAAAAATATCAAAAACATTCAAAAGTTTTTTCAACACGAGGAGAATAAAGCATGGAAAGAGAAGGTTTCTTTATTGTTCCCCAATATCCAGTTCACCTTTATTACTACTCCTTCAGAGGATTTGGCTTTTACCTTCTTTGATACGCAAAACGATCGAGGGGTAAAGCTGGAGCCTACAGATTTACTAAAGGCTTATCATCTAAGAGCGATAAATAATCTAACCATCCAGAAACGCTGTGCAAAGGATTGGGAGAACATCCAGAACAACAAGCCGATTCTTCATAAAAAAGGAGATTTTACAGTAGAGTTATTTACTAAATATCTCTCCCGTGCTCGTACTTGGCGTGGACAAAAACAAATCACACAAGCAAATGATGAGGCCATGTTAACGGAATTTATGAGAAACACCAAACAGAGTGATGATGACAAATCAATTGAGTTATTTCCTAATTTTCACAATACATATGGAGCTAAACTACATGTGAAAAATAATGGTGATTTTGAAGTACAGATGAAGGAGAATAGCCAGCTTACTAGCTCTCTTCCTTTTACATTAAGACAACCGATTAGTAAGGGAATGGGGTACTTTCTTTTTACAAAAAGATATGCAGAAGTAATTCACTTACTCTTTACCAATCAAAATGTAACTAATAAAGAAATAAAGAGATTTAGAGATTTTTATGAAAACATCTGGAAAAATTTATCCGTTTATTTAAAAGAATTGTTCATTCTTGCAACCCTGATGTATTATGACAAGTTCGGTGAACAGCAGTTGTTTCGTTTTTCTCTATGGCTAGATCATTTGCTTGGGGCGATTCGATTAGAAAAACAAAATGTGGTGAAGCAAGCACCGATGAATTTTTTAAAGGATAGTGAAAATAACTTGCTAGACGTGATTAGTCATGCGTTTACACCTGAAGAAGTATTTACGTTTTTATTACGTTGTTCAGAAAAAGTTGATACTTACACGAAAGATAACGTTGAAAAGGGTAAGGGTGTACGAGGTTATTATAAAGAACGCATTTTGACTTATTACGGCAAAAACAGCTTTGATTATAAGGAAAGCTGGATGGATCAATTAGTTAAGGAGTTAGAAGATGGAGATACAGTCTAATATAGTCACACTAAAGAGTTTAGTAGAAAAACAATTTCTTTTTAATATCCCGATTTATCAAAGATTATATGTATGGCAAGAAGAGCAAGTGAAGACGTTGTTAGAAGATATAGAAGCTGCCTTTAATGACGAAAAAGAGCTATTTTACTTAGGTGGTGTTATCGTTGTTGAAAATTCATCCTCTTCTACTGAAAATAGAAAGGTATATGATTTAATAGATGGACAGCAACGATTTACAACACTTTGGATGATTTCGATTGTATTTGCTGGTGCCTTAAAATCGTTCATAAAATATGAGGGAGAAAATCGAGTAAACTTCGCGATTCGTGAGGATATCAATGAAAAATTCCAGTTGTTAATTGGAGCTAGTAAAGACGTGGTTATAACGTCCAATATAGATGACGCACTGGCGTTGATGAGACGGTTTTACTCGGAATTTGAGGGGGATAAACCTGGGAAAGCAACTGGAATTGCTGATTTTATTTATGAAAAGGTACAACTGGTTTTTACAGAAGTACCCGAGAAAACCGATTTAAATAAATTGTTTGAAGTGATTAACAACCGTGGCATTCAATTGCAACATCATGAAATTTTAAAAGCAAGATTACTAGATAAACTTCAGGCCCAAGACCGCTTGAAGTACAGTAACTTATGGGATGCATGCGCTAGTATGAATCAATATATTGAAAAAAATATAAAAGATATTGCTCATATCAAAGCTCATTCTTTATTTGATCAGGAAGCTGCCAAGGTTGGCGAGGAACAATTGGCTGATCCGGCCAAAGTGTTAGCAGCGATTGACGAGAAAGAGGAAGAAAACAACGAGTCTATGACGTTGTTAGATATGTTAGAATCAGAGGATAATCGTGCCAGCTTTAACAGTTATGAAGATAATGAAGAAGATGAATATGATAGTGAAGATGTAAGGAGTATTATGACGTTTCCGATGCTTCTGCAGCATACGTTGCGAATATATTTAGCTAAGAAAAAAGAAAAAGATATCCCAAAAATTTCAGATAAGGAATTACTGATGATTTTTTCGGAAAACTTTTTAACAAAATCAGTTAAAGATAAAGAAGTTAAGGAATATATTGAGCTGCTGTGGAAAGTTCGCTATTACTTTGATAAACATGTAATTAAATGGGTTGGCCCTAAGGATCATGAAATCCATGAGATCCGAAGAACATATAAAAACACTAATAAAAATGGTAGAAATATTTATTACTCATTGCAAAGAGGAGAACCAACTGCACGAGGAGAGGCGCTCTTGCAAAGTATGCTATATCATTCCCAACAAATCACAACACACTATTGGTTAACCCCATATTTAAATTATCTAATAGAGAACCACAGCCAGGATAGCTACCAATATTTAAAGCACCTGGACAATTATTTGCTATGTGCAGAAAAAGATGATGAAAGCTTAATAGTGCGAACTAGACATTTTTTAGAAAAACCTAATTATAAAACAAAACTAAGTACAAAAATATTGCACGAGGAGCTTGGAACAGAATTTCCTCACTATTGGTTTTACAAGTTGGAATATGTTCTTTGGGAGAAATACGCAAATAAGAAAAGAAAGTGGAGAGAGTTTACATTAACCGCCAAAAACTCTGTTGAACATATCTCCCCACAAAATCAGAAAGCAACCGACACAAACACGGTATCTCAAGACCAATTAAACAAATTCGGCAACCTCGCCTTAGTTTCCAGAAGTGTTAATTCAGAATATAGTAATTTACCTTTTAACGAAAAACGTCAACGCTTTATAAACAATAATCGAGAGAAGATTGATTCATTGAAAATGGCTTTGATTTATGAGAATAAGCAATGGAATGATAATTTGGCGAAGGAACATCAGGTAGAGATGATTCGGGTGTTGGAGGAGTATTTGTTTAATACAAACTCCGACTTTTGACATTTTGTTTCATAGAAAATATGTTTTATTCCCAACAGTAGAAAGAAAAATGATACGGGTGTGAAAAAATTATGGATTCTAGTAGGAAGTTATGGGTTGATGAAATTACTGATGTTCTAAGAGAGTTAGGTGGTAAAGGCTCATTATTGGATATTCGTAAAAAAGTAAAAGAACGAGGAATTATACCTTATAAAGAGTCTTCAATTCCTCGAACCTTAGAACGTTATTGCAGTGATTGTGAGAGATTTTGTGGAAAAAAAGATAGTTTTTATATTGTAGAAAGAAACGGTAGAACAAAAATATGGGGGCTAAGAGGCTATTATAAAGACGGCATCCCAAATAATAGCGATGGAAGTGATAATGAGGATATACCGACCAATTCTTTGAGTGAAAATAAAATCGAACCTTCACCTTTAGTACCATTCCAATCTGACAGTGAAGATAGTTTTAAACATATTCCAGAAGAAAAAACTGAATACAGTGAACAAAAATTCAAGAAACGTATGGGTCAAAGTGATTTTAGAAAGAAAGTTTTAAACGCTTATGGTTCAAAGTGTTGTGTAACTAATGAAACATGTTTGGAAGTGCTTCAAGCTGCTCATATTCAAGCATATGTTAATGAAGAAAGTAACCACATTCAAAATGGAATTTGCTTTAGAATGGATATTCATAAACTATTTGATGAGGGGTTGATTGTGATTAATGATCAATTCCGAATAGTGGTAAGTCATATTTTACAAGAAAGTAGTTATAAACAATTTGACGGAAGGGAAATATCCTTACCTTTAGAGCCAAATGCGTTTCCTTCTCTACATGCAATAAGAAAACATAGAGAGAGAAGCATTCAAAAAGGGTACTTTTAAAAATTATCATAATACACCTTAGTATCAGAAATTGATATAACAATTTGTTCAAACAGTTAGAGTTGTTTTAATTATTGGGTAGATATTATGCTATGAAGTTTGTAGAGAAGGTATTCAACATAACTATGCACTTTCATTTGAAGATTAGGGGATTTCTCAATGTAACAAATGATCAAATAGAAGCTAGAACTTTCAATAGAAAGAGGAAACAAGTTCAATAGTGTTAACGTTAAAAGATTTCCATTTATTAGGTAAACTGATGAAAGTTCAGAGTTCCCCATAAAAAAAG
>NZ_JBLUOI010000101.1:0-13982 GCF_048059995.1 Metabacillus sp. YM-086
TGTTATTTTCCCGTCAACAGTTAGGCCTTGGTCTTCTTGGAATTGTTTTACGACCTTTTCTGTGTTTTCATCAAAATAACCTTTTTCACTTATGTCGGTATAGCCAAGTGCTTTTAACATTTGTTGTGCTGCATTAACCTCAGCTGTTGAATCGCCTAATTTTAGTACATTATCCGGATTTATATAAGGGAGATTTGCATATGCCGGAAGTTCCGCTTTTACAGTTGGCTCAATTCCCTTTTCATGAATCCAAGATCCATCAGGTGTTAACCATTTTGCAGTTGTATATTTAACAGATGAAGAATCATCAAATGCTTTTGCTGTTTGTACAGTTCCCTTGCCAAACGTTTTTTCTCCAACTAAAGGAATTCCAGCAGACTGATGAAGAGCAGCCGCCATAATTTCTCCTGCACTTGCTGTCCCACCATCTATAATAACTGTTACTGGTAAATTAACTACTTTATCGTTTTCTGCTTTATATACTTCTTTTGCGCCTGTCCGATCTTCGACTTGTAAAATATTTTCACCTTTATCTACAAACAAATCAGACATTAAAAGAGCTTGGTCCATCAATCCGCCAGGGTTTTGACGCAAATCTAATACTAGACCCTTTACATTTTTGCTTTGTAGTTCTTTTAATGCATTAGAAAGTTCTTCACCTGTTGTTTCAGAGAACTTTGTAATTTGTATTTTACCAATATTGTCTTCTATTACCTCATAATAAACTGTTTCTAGAGGAATTGTGTCTCGTGTAATCGAAAATGTTAATTCACCAACACCAGCTCGTTGTACCAAGAGGTTAACTTTTGTTCCTTTTTCTCCTCTTATCTTCAAAACAGCCTCATTAACTGAAAGACCTTCAACTGATTCGTCATTTACTTTAAGAATGACATCTTTTGGTTTTAATCCAACTTCTTCTGCGGGAGATCCTTTTATTGGTGAAACGATCATAATGCTTCCATTGCTTTCTTGGATTTCAGCACCAATACCTTCAAACGATGATGAAATGTTTTCACTAAAGCTTTTTGCTTCTTCAACATCCATGTATACAGAGTATGGGTCCTCTAGTGAATCAACCATTCCTTTGATGGCACCTTCTACTAACTTATTGGTGTCAACATCTTTGTAATAATTTGATTGTAAAATATCGTATGTAGACCGCAATTTCGAAAAGGGATCATCTGGATTACTTGAAACACTTTCCCGAGGTTGTACAACATTATAGGTAATTCCTGCTGTAATGATTGCTGTCACGATAACTGAAATAAGTAATTTACTATTCTTCACTGCTTATCTGCACCACCTTTATGTATGTACTTATTATGTCTAAGGTACAAGAATACGTCAATTATTTTGAAGGAAAGAAGAGTTTCTATGTCGTACAACCACTTTTTTCATACTTCCCCTGCTAATATAGGCACTTCTTTTAGGCATTCCTTTATTCGCTTCATTCATTTACACAAAATTTACAATTTATTTACGTTTAAAAATTATTGTCAAGACTAATGCTTGTCATAACATATATTTTTAAATACATCTTTTTAAGCAACAAATTAAAGTTGCACAGTATAAACATGTCCTTCATAAAGTTCCTAAAAATCAGTACTTTTAAACATTTTTCTGTATTCGACAAAAACCACGATACTTTTTTATTAATTTATTGTAAAGTTTATTACACGGATGTAAATGCAAGGAGGTATTCATATGCAATTAGCAGACTACATCGGAAAAACAGATTTTGACTTAATTCATTTTTCAATATCATTAGCAAAGGAAATTGATTGTAAAATCAAAAATAAGGTGTTTTTTTATCAAAACCAAGTTTCTAGCTATATTAATGATAGAATCGATCATTTTATCCATACATTACATGTAAAAAGGGCACTTGGATATATATATAGAATTGAAATTCTTAAAATGTTAAAACCAAAATTAGACGTACTGTTTGAAAAACATCACTTATTATCATGTGTCTAATCACCAGTCCATAAGTTTCTGAATACTATTAGGTAGAAACTATAGTGGGGGTTGGGTGTGTGAATTATTTACAAATGCTTTCTGTGTTAGGAGTTGGTGGCGCTCATCCTGGTGGCCTTTTATTAACAAAGTCTATATTCGAAAAAGAGCAATTTCCGATTACTTCTAAGATTCTTGATGCTGGCTGTGGTACAGGTCAAAGCTCAAGTTACCTATATCAGTTAGGATACGAAGTAAAAGGACTAGATAAAGATTCAGTTATGATTGAGCACGCCAAAAAAAGAAATGCCACTTTGGAAATAGATATTCCATATCTACATCAAGATTTATCAAACATAAAAGAACCAAATGAAAGTTATGATATCGTTATGTGTGAGTCTGTATTAAACTTCACACCACTTAGCGAAACACTTCCCGAAATAGAAAGAGTATTAAAACCAAATGGGATTGTTATAGCGATCGAAATGATTCGAAATGAATTACTTTCAAATGAGGAATTGGAGGAAATTTCTTCATTTTATGGCTTTCCGTCTATTTTTTCCATTGAAGAATGGAAAGATCAATTTGCTAATTATAATCTAATGACCTACAAGATACTCTCTGAAAAAGACTTTACCTTCCCTTCTCATGAAGAACCTACTACAGAATTTCACTTTAATGATCATATTCCGGAAAAAACCTTTAACATACTTTCAATGCATGAGCATATTACAGTAAAATATCAAGATAAACTTTCATACCGAATTTTCTTTGCACGTAAGAAATAAATGAATTTCTTATGGATATAAGTACAATCCCTCCTTGTTCTCAGGACATATCATATTGAGACAACTGATAAGGAGGGATTTTTTTGTCACAGCATTATTATAATTTATGTTGTCGTTATACTGGAAAAGTTGTGAGAATTAATGATAGAAATGGACGTGTACACGTGGGAAAAATCCACCGTGTTACACCGAATAGGGTTTTTATTCAACCTATGGTCCGTGGTAGAGGCGAATTTGGATATGGATTTTATGGCGGTGGCTGGGGCTTTGGCCCTGCTTATGGAATCGGTATTGGCTTTATTACCGGTATTGCTTTGGCTGGACTTTTATGGTGGTAAACCATCTAAAAAGGGGAGCTTATGCTCTCCTTTTTTAGTTGATTAAATTTTATTAGGGCAATCTAATAAATCCTTAACACCCTTATAGATTAATATGATATCAGAGATCTTCATTCGAACTAAGCCGCTTGATGAGGGTGCGACATAATCTATAACACCTTCAACCATACTCTTATCTTGTCTTCCCCAATCGGCCTTTTTACTTTGACTGTACTGAAGATACACACCTTTGCCGACAAAAAAGGCAATCTTTGGCTTATAAAATGATATCTTCTCCTTCAGAATTTCTCTTCCTTCTTGATATTCCTCTCGGGTAATTTCATCTGCTGCTCTTGTTGGTCTAGCCACAATATTTGTAAATCCATACCCCATCTTAAGTAAGGAACTATCTTCTTCAGGGAGGTATAATCGATCTGTTAATCCAGCTTCATGAAGAATTTTCCAAAAACGATTATTTTTATTTGCATAATTATGACCAACTTCACCAGAAACTAAGCTAGGGTTATAGCCTATAAAAAGAATATCTAACCCTTTAGAGAGTTTATCTAAGTCTTTTTCCATATACTCACCAACTATATTTTTCTTACCTTTTTAAAGTACTCCTCTAATGTTAATTTATTTTCATAGATATATGTTGCCTTTTCTTTTCCAACATATCGAATATGCCATGGTTCATATTGATATTCAGTAACCACTTCTTTGTTTTGCGGATATCGGATAATAAACCCAGCTCGATGTGCATTGTCACGCAACCACTTTCCTTCTTTTGTTTCACCAAAATCTTGAGTGATCTGTAAGTCTACACTTCTGCTTGTAATATCCATTGCTAAACCTGTTTGATGTTCACTTTTTCCAGGTAAAGCAACAGCTTCTAAAGCATGCTCTTCGCCACTTTGCTCTTTTTCCACATTAAAAATTCCTTGTTGCCTTGAGTAAGAGCGATAACCAGATACTGCGAATAATTCAATTTGTTCCTCTTTGGCATACTCAAAAAGTTCCTCCAAAGCATCTGCTGCCACTTTACGTAAATATTTTTTAGGTACATCTTCATCACCAAACGAAAATTCAACATTAGGTACTGTCAAATCATTTGGTTCGTAACCAGCAGGAAGACCATAAGTTTTATTTACTAAAGCAAGAATATTGTCAGGGTTTTCTATTTCGATGTTACCATCTACTTGTTTGACTTCATTAAAGAATTTAGACTCTAATAAAAGTTCATTTGTTTGTACAGTATTACCTTTTGTATAATTGCCAATTTGTTCTCCACTAAAGGATAATCCACCTGAAATAACGGAACAGGCTGTTAGCATAAAAAGAAAAAGAAATGTAAGAGTTAGTTTTAGATAAAACATTTGATCACCCTATCTAATCATTCAATAATAGGCGATTCATCACGTTTTTCTTTATGATGTGATAAAAAGCACTTAATCACATCATTTCCGCATCTCTTATTCCTTAAAACATATAAATTTTTTTATTATCGACAAAAAAACCAAGACTTTTTACTTTATAGGAAAATAGGTAATAATTGAATCAATTTCATAAGGTATCATTTGTTACCAAAAAACGTATGAATTTCACATTTATTAATGTTTTTATCCGTGTATTGATTATTAACATGTTCAAGGTGAGAAAAATGTCCGTTTTTTGATTTAAGAGTCATAATTATGAAATTAACTCAATTAAAATAAATATAAAAACCGCATAAAATCTAAATGCGGTTTTTATTACTAAGTATTACATTTCTTTTTTTATTGCAGCATCTAAAGCAACAACAATCATATCATTAAAGGTAGTTTGACGTTCCTCAGCAGTTGTTTCTTCTCCAGTTAAGATATGGTCGCTAACTGTTAGAACTGATAATGCTTTACGACCAAATTTTGCTGCTAATGTATACAATGCTGCAGACTCCATTTCAATTGCAAGTATGCCATATCTAGCCCATTTCTCAAGTTCAGCGTTATCATTATAAAACATATCAGCTGTAAAGATGTTTCCAACTTTAAGATTAAGTCCTTTTTCAAGACCAGTATCATACGCTTTTTTAAGTAGCTCAAAATTAGCAGTCGGCGCATAATCAACTCCACCAAACGTTAAGCGATTCATTTGTGAATCTGTTGAAGCACTCATTGCTAAAATAACATCTCTTACCTTAACATCCTTTTGAATGGCACCGCATGTACCTACTCTAATAAGGTTTTGAACGCCATAACTGTTCATAAGTTCATTTATGTATATTGAAATAGATGGGACTCCCATCCCTGTACCTTGTACTGAAATACGCTCACCTTTATATGTACCAGTAAAACCAAGCATCCCCCTAACTTCATTATAACAAGATACATCTTCTAAAAATGTTTCTGCTATATACTTAGCACGTAGTGGATCACCTGGTAAGAGGACCGTTTCTGCTATTTCATTTTCTTTTGCTCCAATATGTACACTCATTTATAAAACCTCCAATTCTAATAGTACAAAGAGTAAATTTACTATACCATATTACATGAAATTTTTAAAAAATTATAGGAAACATTAATTAACATTAATCTTCCTTCAACCTTTCATGCAAAACAAATTTTGTCAGCTTTATCGTGAGCCGATATGGACATGATATAAAAGTAAACAGTTTAGGGAGGTAATTTCGCATGAAAAAGAAACTCGAACAAGCCGTACAACATGCAAATGAAACAAACCCAGGTTCCCGAAATGGAACTCAGCCTCATGAATCCAAGAACGCTAAAAAGAAAAAAACACATGCGACAAATAGATCTAATGAGATTTAAGGAGGTGGGTTATCATGGGTAAAAAGCATCGAAACAGAAATACACCTAAGAAAAATAATCACATTCCCCCTGAAGTGATTGCAGCTGAGGAAACAGCTCATTCAAAAGAACATACTTCAGATAAACGTAAAAATGGTCCTGGTCATCATATTTAATATTAAAAAGCTGACAGAATTAGGTTTCTGTCAGCTTTTATCTCACATGTATTCGGTTGATAATCTGCCATCCTTGTGGATAAAGCTTGTAATAAGTTTGCCCCTTTTTTCCCTCATCAATTAAAACAATATCACCTGTGCTTAAATACCTTGCATCATAATCTGTAGGCATGCGATCCGCCACATTAAAAGTTTGAAATACTTTTTCTAAAACATCCTTGTGGTTATTTCCTTCAAAAACATCTTTGTACCCTTTTTTCTCTCCAAAACTTGGAGTTTGGAAAATGGTAATATCAAAAGATAAAGTACGTTTTCTTACTAACAAGGAATAGACCATATTTCTCCCCCTCTACGAATCCATTTCATACTATTATAATTAGCTATTAAGAGGGGAATTCCTTTATCTAATACCTTCTATTTTTGTCGATAAATTGATGGATTTTAGCAAATATTGTAGACAAAATAACCAACCAAATAAAACCTACACTCCAACCTGCTAATACGTCTGTTAGATAATGAACACCTAAATACATTCTACTAACACCGATTAAAAATACTAGTACAGCTGTCATAACAGCTGCTGTCATTCTTTTTTTATGTTCTTTTATTATGTAAAATACCAATAAAAAGCAAATAAATCCATAAATGGCTGCTGAATTCATAGCATGTCCACTAGGGAAGCTATAATGAGATGCTTCATAAACGGCGTCAAACGATGGTCGTTCCCGCGAGAATACCTCTTTTAATTGATAATTAAGCTGCCTAACACTGTAAAGCGTCACAAATAAAAAAATGACTCCAACTATTTTTCGCTTAAATAAAAAATATAGTCCAATAACAAGACATAGTGGTAAATAAAACTTTAATGATCCCAGTTCGGTAATGACCAAAAATACGTCTGTTAAGAATGGTAAGCGTAATTTCTCAAAAAAAAGAGTAACACTTACATCTACGTTGTAAAAAAAATCAGTTGAATAAACAGATGCACAGGTTACAAAAATAAAACATGCAGCAATTACAAACCAGTTCACACCACTTACCTCCAAATCCTTTTACTTCTTTAAAGGGAAACATTCTATCAAGTAAAAAAGACCGACTATGAACGTATCGGTCTTTTTCTATAATTATAATCTATTATAAAAAATAGATGATTATACCTTTTTATGCTTTGATTGTTCGCGGTGACCGGGTGCTGGCTTCTGTTTATAAGCATATTCCTCTGCTGTTTCTGTATCTCTATGAGCCATTATGGCCTTTTGTTCAGGACTATTATGATGTTTTTTAGACAAGACGCTCACCTCACTCAGTAAAGTTAATTCAGAGTTAGTTTCTCTTTCTTCATTAAAAACATTCACATGTTAATTAGGGGACTCCTATAACCATAGGTCAACTCCCCTCATAAAGAGGGGAAATTTTATTGACCATCGGCACCATTTAAGGTTACTCTTCGAATATGATCATCTTCAAAGCCATTTTCTCTAAGTTTCTTCGCCTTATCATCCACAAGCTTCTTTTGATCTACCTCTGATGATGGTGTGTTTTTCTTCTTAGACATGTTGTACCTCCAAAAAAGAATGTGTCACAATCTTTAGTTTAGCTAAAATGGAGATTTTCATTCAGGCACCTAGCCCTTCCCGGAATTTGTAAAGAATGGTGACCTTATATTCATTCATCAGCTTTGACTTGACCTGTATAGATCAAGATTGCATTTTTTAAGAATTCAGCAGTTCCTTTATTTTCTTTATCGTAGTATGCTGTAAAACGTTCATCTTCAACATACATTTGTGCTAGTCCTGCATGGGCTTCCTTTGTATAATGATCCCAATAAAAACTTAACCATTGGCGATGTAAATCTGCTGCTTTT
Organism: Metabacillus sp. YM-086; assembly: GCF_048059995.1. Classification (NCBI taxonomy): domain Bacteria; kingdom Bacillati; phylum Bacillota; class Bacilli; order Caryophanales; family Bacillaceae; genus Metabacillus; species Metabacillus sp. YM-086. The sequence continues at coordinate 7,888 of NZ_JBLUOI010000101.1, forward strand.
TGAGCAATCTCACTTCCTGGGTCTCCTGTTTTAAATGCCTCATTAATACTGCTTAAAACTTCAGCACCTAATTGTTCAACTTGATAATATTGGTTTTGAGTCATGTTTTTTAATTTATTGTTTGATTTGTCAACTGTTGCATCACCATATTTTAATCTAATTTCCTCTCCGTATTTTTGTTCATTTTCTTCAATTAATTGATCTTTAAAGCCCTCAAACTTTTCTTTGTCAGTCATTTTCATTCTCCCTTCCTCTGTAGCAATTGTCTTTCTTACATTTTCAATTAGAACATTCAGTTGTGCTCGTTTAGATAAAAGATTTTCTAAATGTTCTTCAAGGGCCGCTGTTTGATCAAATGATGGAGAAGATAAGATTTGCTTAATACAATCTAACTCAACCCCAAGTTCACGATAAAACATGATTTGCTGTAGTATATTAACTTCAGCAGGTCCATATATACGATAGCCTGATGAGTTGATTCTTGCCGGCTTAAGAATTCCAATCTCATCATAGTATCGTAATGTTCTTGTACTCACTCCAGCTAATGTTGCTAGCTTTTTTACTGTATATTCCATCTTTAGCCCCCCCTTATAAAAATCATAAAGCCTTACGTTACGTTAATGTAAATAACTTATTTCAAAAGAAATTATAGGTAAAAAGGCTCAAAAAAATTACCGACACTAAATTATGGTATTATTTGTAAATTACATGTAGATAATAAAGCTCAGTATGATTTAAGGAGTAATTATATGCACTTCCTAATTTTATCCTTTGTTATATATCTAGCTATTAAAAAAGCTAAGTGGAATGAATGGGAGCAATATTATCCAACAATGCTTTATATGTCATTAGCTAGCTTTTTATATGAATATATATCGCATACTCATTACCATCTTTGGGAGTTAGAAACTGGTCCTTTTATTTCACATATGAATGTTCATTTTTTACATAATTTAATTATTAACCCTCTAATAGCTTTTATCTTTTTATCAAATTATCCTACTATTCCCTTTAAGAAATTTCTTTATATTTTACGTTGGGTACTAATTTTTTTTATTGGAGAATGGTTTGGAAGGATGACAGAAATTCTAACCTATCATCATGGGTGGAACTTAGCATGGTCATTTCTTTTTATCATAATTATGTTTCCAATGATTAGATTTCATTATATTTATCCTATTAGAGCGTTGTTTTTATCGGTCTTTTTTGTGATCTTCTTTTTAGAAATATTTCACTATATTTAATGCATTTCATAGCAATCCAAATAAAAAACCTTCGTAGAATAGAAACGAAGGTTTAGTATAAGAATTATTCACTTAAGTCCACATTATGAAAGACTTGTTTTACGTCTTCTAAATCTTCTAACGCGTCAATCATTTTTTCGAATTGAGCTTTTGCATCATCTGATAATGTTACATCACTTTGCGCAAGCATCGTTAGTTCAGCGACAGTAAATTCCGTTACACCAACACTTTTAAATGCTTCTTGTACAGCATGAAATTGATCCGGTTCTGCATAAACGATAACAGAATCATCTTCTTCTAAAATATCTCTTGCATCAACGTCTGCTTCCATTAAAAGTTCTAACACCTCATCAGCTGTTTTTCCTTCAACCCCAATAACAGCTGTTGCATCAAACATATAAGCTACAGACCCACTAACGCCCATATTTCCACCGTTTTTTCCGAATGCAGCACGAACATCTGAAGCTGTACGATTCACGTTATTTGTAAGAGCATCAACGATGACCATAGAACCATTTGGTCCAAATCCTTCATATCGAAGCTCATCATAGCTTTCTTCTGTTCCACCCTTTGCTTTTTCAATTGCTCGATCAATAATTGTTTTTGGAACACTATATGTTTTTGCACGCTCAAGAACAACCTTTAATGCTTGGTTAGCTTCTGGATCTGGCTCACCTTGCTTTGCTACAACATATATTTCTCGACCAAATTTCGCATAAATACGACTAGTATTTGCATCCTTAGAAGCTTTTTTTTCCTTAATATTATTCCATTTACGACCCATTAAAAACACTCACTTTCAACGTTAAATCTACTACTAAAAACTTATATATTGTAATCCTTTAAACATAATCACTAAACTCTATTATACCTTATTTACTCATTATGTTAAAAGATATTAAATGTTGAAAAAGGAAAGTAAAAAAACTAATTAGTATGACAAAAAGACAGAAAAGCAATAAAGCCTTCCTGCCCTAGAAATTACTCTGAAACTTCCTCTGTATCATAAACAATCCAATCAGATCCATTTACTTGATTAGAAAAATGAATGATTTTATCCTTAACTCTTTCATATTCCGCCCCACTTAATAAGGTTGGTTGATAATCATTATGAGTTGAAACCGATGAAATCGAAAACGGAATGACATTAATTTCTTTTTTATCAGTAAGTTTTCCATTTTTTATATGAAACGTTTGCTGAAAAACAAACGTATCTTTGTCTGAAGGGTTTTTATTTCCTCCAAACATAAAGTTCCCAAGACTATAGACAATAAACTTTCCGTTATACTCTTCAATTCCTTGTAAAACATGTGGATGATGACCTAATATTAAGTCTGCTCCAGCATCCACACTAAATCTTGCAAGTGATTTTTGATCCTCATTTGGAACATATTGTTTCTCATCTCCCCAATGAAAGTGGATCAACACGATTTGAGCTCCTTGCTCTCTTAGAGACTGTATATCTTTTTCGATTGTTGTACGGATTTCTTCGGTATCTTCCCATCCTTCGTAACCAAGTGCACCAATTTCAACTTCCTTAATGGTTGTTATATATTGATTTTCATAACCAAAATACCCAACCTCTTTCTCTTTTAAAGCTTCAATTGTATCTTCATATCCTTTTTGCTTATAATCAAAGATATGATTATTTGCTAAATTGACTGCCTCAATTCCACCCAGTTTTAGAATTTGGGCATATTCAGGATCTCCTTTAAAACGAAATGTTTTCTCAGCTTTTTCTGTTGCATTTGTTAAGGTTGTTTCTAAATTAACAGTAGTAAAGTCATCTTCTTTAAAAACATCATTAAGTCCCTCTAAAAAGTAAGACAGACCATTTGTAGAAGCTGTTTGAACAAATGAACCGTTATAATCAAAGTTTTCATCCATACCTAGAGTAAAATCACCAGCAGCACTAATTTTTATTGATGCATCTACATCACTTGGCACTTCCACTAGTTGTTTTTCAGATATAACACTCTCTTTTCCATCATGCTCTGAGGTCGTTACAACTGCTGATTTTTCTGATTTTAGGAGTGAATAAGCAGAACTAACTATTAAAATAAAAATAATCCCAAAAAGAATCCTTCTATAAACCTTTTTTAGTCTTCTACGTTTCCTGCGATTTGTTACCCTTGATAGAGATGCATGTTTCTCGTCCATTTCTTTTTCCCCTTTTTACAAAAGTGCTCTATGTAGCATACTTTAAAACCTAAAACTTCAACATATAAATGCAACTATAAGTTAGAGCTTAAATAAGAATAGTTTAATATACATATAACGATATTTTCTACCTAATTGTTACATTTTTTTAAAACAAATTACCTACACTATTATTCTATCGTAAATCTTTATGTTTTATTAGTACAAAAAAAGTTGATTAGTATGAATGAATTATATTTAACTGATTAAATTAATCATGTATAATGGGTTTGAGTCAAATTTCCTAGGAAAAAATAACTATTAACCGTGGAGGAATTTTTGTGAGTATATACAATTTTACAGCAAAAGCAATGAATGGAATGGAAAGATCTCTTGAAGAGTATAAAGGAAAAGTATTATTAATTGTTAATACTGCAGGTAGATGCGGATTTACATATCAATATGAAGACTTACAGAAGCTATACAATCGCTATAAAGAAAAAGATTTTGTCATTTTAGGGTTTCCTTGTAATCAATTTGATAACCAAGAACCTGATTCAAATGATACCATTCAAGCGAACTGCCTATTAAACTATGGGGTTAGTTTTCCATTATTCCAAAAAACAAATGTAAGAGATGAAAACATTCACCCATTATTCGATTATCTATCACAAAGTAAACCTTTTGAGGGATTTAATCCTTTCCATCCTGTTGCAAAAATACTAATTCCGTTACTAAATGAAAAACACCCAGAATATTTAACAGATAATTACTCAATTAAATGGAACTTCACAAAATTCTTAATTGATCAGGACGGTAACGTTGTAAAACGTTTTGAATGTACAACAGATCCTATTGACATGGAGCAGGATATAGAAACATTATTAAATAATGTAACAGCTTAAATACATGCCAAAAACTATTGGAACACTATTCTGTTCCAATAGTTTTTCTTTTCTAACTATGATTTTCTAGAATTTCCTTAAAAATGCTTTTAACTTGATTTAGTTCATTTTCTTCTATTGTAAATTTAATAATAGATTCATCTAAATCAAGTGCTTCTGAAAAAAGACCAGCAAGCCCTCTTGCACGGCGGTCGACTTCTACTACAACTTCTATTTTTTGATCATCAATTAAGAAAAACATAACTTCCACTTCATCGAATTTTCCATAATACGTACCCGATGTTGGAATAAATTCAAATTCTTGTACAAACGGTAATCTTTTTCTTAATTTAAATGAAGCCTCTTCGTTTTTGACCTTTCTTAAGGAAAAGCCTAATTCTTTCAAAACATTTAAAATGTGATCCATCATTTTATTAGGTAAAATTGTCACAACATCTCGATCTTGTGGATCAACAGCACCTTTTATGTCCACACCTGTTTGAATCCATACTTGTGATGAACCTACACTAACCGGTGTGTCTAATGGCATTTCAATTTGGAAAGGGAATGTTTTAGTTTCTCCAGGCATAATGACAAACGGTTCATTTAACTTAATGGTTGCGATCACAGCATGCTTATTGATTACGCGATCATCTTGTTCTTTTTCATAATTAGTGTTGACTGTTAAATAGATCTCATCTACCGCTTGTTCTACATTTCCACCTTGTACATCAATAACTCCTTCTACTTTTTCACCAATCGTGATGGATGATTTAGAAAGTTTAGCATCAACCTTTGCAGAACCAACTCCAACACTTGCCAGGATTTTATTAAAAAATGACATTCTGTTTCCTCCTCATTTTATAACCCTTTAATATCCTTCATAATTTGATTGACCTCAGCATATGGTTCATCTAATTGAAGCATTTTACGCAGTATTCTTTTTGAATGGTCTGTAATATCCAACTCTTCTTCCCATGACCTTTTTTCCCTAGTTTTTGGTTGAAATGAGGAATAAAGCAAAAATAAAAGAAAATGACCTAATGCATAAAAATCACTTTTAAATGAAACTTCTCGAAACAACTTTTTCTCTAAAGAATCAAATTGTTCAGAAGTATCATCCTTTATGAATCTAGCCAGACCAAAATCAATAATGTACTTTTCTGCTCCGTTTTTTAAAATATTAGGAATACGTAAATCGCGGTGAACCCATCCAATATCATGAAACAATTTTACTAATTCAAGTACGTCATAAAGCTCCTTCAATGCTTCTTCTTCTGAAAAAGTCATATTTTCTAAAAAAATAAGTTCTTCATATGTTTTACCTTGTTTATATTCCATCACAATAAAGTGTTTTTGATTTTCTATAAATTCATCATAAAAAGCTGGAATAGAAGAATCGTTTAAAGTTCTTAAAATAGTGACTTCATGTTTAAAAGATTCTTCTCCAGACTTTTCAAGCATTTTATATTTCCGTAATTGCTTTAGCACTTTATGCTGATTTTCTTCATCTTTCACTAAATATGTGAACCCATAGCTACCTTTACCTAAAAGCTTCTTAATGACATATTTCTCATTTACAGTTTGATGAGCTTTTAATGGTTGCTCTGTTAGTTCAATCCACTTTTTGGTGAACTTATTCATTAACTACTATATGAACTAAAAAACCCACTTGATTTATGCTTTCTTTTGTAGTGTTGATGTCCATATTTTGACGGGTGATAATGATGAGATTTTCTTCTTTTAAAATCACTCGAACTGTAACTTCTTCGATATGAATGTGAATGTTTACTTGAAGATAATAAAGATTTAAGGATTTTCTTTAACA
>NZ_JBLUOI010000102.1:0-13846 GCF_048059995.1 Metabacillus sp. YM-086
TTTGCGGTATCAACATTATGGGATGAGAACTCTATTTTCATTCCTGGGTTGAGAGCGAAAGATCATGAATGTTTTTTATGTAAAAGGCCATTTTAAGGAATAAGGTAACTATTTTTTCTTGAAAGAAATAATTTTTTTAGTTTTCCAATGAAGAAAGGTAGTATAAGGGAAAAAACAGGATAAAGAAATTTATGGGTGTCATTAAGACACTTTAATAGATGTAGATTCAATATTAATAAGGCGAATGGTGTAGCAGTTTTTTAATCTGCCATGCCATTTTTTATTAGTCAATATCTTACAAGAGTGCCTTAATCAAATGTGTTACACTAACTATCGGAAATCAAAAGGAGGTTGGTTGTATGGGTCAAGAAGAAAGAACAGTACGTTTTGATCATGATTTACAAGTAGAAGCATATCGTTTTGAAGGCATTATGCAAAAGTTTCCGAACCACTTCCATGAATATTATGTGATTGGGTTTATAGAGAGTGGACAAAGACGATTATCTTGTAAGAACAAAGAATATGTAATAGGTACCGGTGATATTCGGATGGTCAATATATAAAGGCATATAGAGAAGCAGAATATGAAATAAGAAGTCCTTTTGGTGGTTTCTTTGATGGACAAGAAGGGATTATTAAAATTATTATATTTTCTTTATTAAGTATTTTAGCTATTTTTCTCATTTATAAAGTGATAAAGAATAACCGTGGAAGAGGTTAAAAACTTTATCGAACTAGTGTAGTGTTAGTTCAATATCCATCATCACTCTTCAGCAATAAGAAGCGCCTTGTTTAATAGATAGAAGTTTTTTTGAGGAGGTATAGACTAAAAAAAGCGACATAAACAATATGGATAAAAAATTAATAAAAAAGAGGGTGTTATCCCTCTCAGTGATGGTTCTTTGACAAGTTTTGTAGATAAATAAAAAGGTTTGTAACTAATTTTGAGCATATGGCTACGACATAATAACCTATAAAAAGGTGAAAAAAATTTGCTCCTCCATTTAATTGGAAGAACTCAGCAGCAACTAATAATGGCTTGAAAATAAAAGCAAAGAATAAGGACAAAACAAACATATACAAGTAATAATTCTTATTGTGTTTTAAGATCAATTGATACCAAAGTATATAAGTAACTGGTACAAATGATACGTCTAACGTAAAGCTTGCAGGGAGAATCGGAAGAACTTTATATGGGTAAAACCAATATGCTTTGCTTGCACCAAATACATCAACATAGGTAAAAAAACATGAACGTTATAACCATAGAAACACAATAATAAGGCTTTTCTTTTATTTATAAAAATTAAAAGAAAAATTAACGGGATAATTAATAATGCTAAAACAACCCAGAATTGCCAATGACTAAATGACGAGTAATCTTGCCAATAGTTTAACCATTCTTTTGAATGAAGTAAGTCTATTTTCTGTAATTCATCAATTTTATTCTGTTATTGTTTATCCATAGTAAAAATCTCCTCAACAATTTATGAAGTTATTTTTACCAAATCTGATAAATACAACTCATAAATTTTGAATAGTTAATCTTATATTGTCTAAACACAGAAAAAGGCTATTACCCATCGTTCGAATAATAGCCCTAAAGGAGAAAAAAGTTTGTAATAAGTCACTCTTCCAAGGTGACATACTACGATGAATATTGAAGATGATACTCATTAAAAGTATATTCAACATATTTTATTTTGAGATGGACAGTGGACTAGTCGACAATCGAATTAAATAACTTACTCTTTGCTACTTTGTTAGTTATTAAAAATAATAATATGGCAAGTTGCAAAACAGTAAAGTCAAGTTTGGAAAGTTTACTTAAAAATAGAAACATCACTTTTCAACTTAAACCTTTTTCCCTTCTGGGGGAAAAATTTGCTTTGAACAACATATATTTAGTATTTACAATAATAGGGCTATAATCCTTATTATTTTTTTAGGAATAAACTTAACAAGCTTTAATCTTGACCTTTATAAGAAACAATAGCTTATTCTCGAAGGTTCAGTATTAAAGGATAAGCACTTAATTTACACTTGTTCTATTTATTGACATGTTGTTTATGTCATTCTTTGCCTTTTCGTAGTCTACTACTGTAAGATGTATCATAAAGTTAATAACGTTGTCATACTCTCCACGTTTACGAAACTCATAGAAAATAATAGGTCTTTCGTGTTTTAAAATTGTAATAAATGAAACTAGACAAAGTTCGGATTTTGGACTTTTAATTCTAAGAAACTGTTTTAAAAAATTCAAAAAGTAAAACGTTGAATCTTTGTTATCCGGGTAAATAGTTAACAATTGATTGAATTTTTTTATTGCCAATTGTATTTCAGTACGTTTCATTATATCCCCTCCATTTAATAAAAAGGGGTTACCAATAGATATTCAATTAAGCTTAAGCTATTTATCTTGGCAACCCGACTGTCATAGTCATAAGACTTTAGACTCGTGGCTTTGCGTCCTTACCTTTCGGCAAGTTTGCCTTTTTCAACCATACATTGGATTTTAAAGACTTTTATACTATATTTCAACAAAAATCTACAAATAAATAATTTCTAATTTACTATTATTGCATCACAGATAATCTACCAAGTGTCAGAATTCGGAATAAAAATCGTGAATTTATTAATTAGCTCAATAGAAGAAGTCAAAGAAAATCCTTTACGTGGAATAAGTTCAAGCTATTTTTCAATAAGTACTCACTGCCTTCACCTAGTATTAAAGTATATATTATATATTTATGAATTTAGATAAGAGATGAATGATAACTGAGAGGATCCGTGTGCATTAATAGTGCCAAGCACGGTTCTATGAGGGGGTGGAGCACAATTAACCGTAAGGTAGAAAGGCTCAACTCTAATCGACAATCTTTACGGTAGAGTCTTTCTATATAAAAATGGACAATTGTGTTCAATTAACCATAGGGTCTTGGCTGATTAAAATAGGCTAGTCATATATGATGACTAACCTTTACTTTATCCATTTATATCTCATGAATAAATTTTACTATTTTAAAATTTAAACGAAGGTAAAGTTAACTCATGAAAGTGAGTGAACAAAAACTGACTCTCTAAATGACCGTGGTATAATTCAAGTGCTGTCATTGCCTCACTTTCTATTGCCTTAATTCTACAGATTTCATAAAGAATATCGGCTTTCAAAAGACCTTCATAGTCATTTTCCAAAAGATCCAAAGCATTGTAAAATAGAGAAAGAGCTTTATTGGTATCATTCAATAGGTTTTTATAAAATTTGCCTTCTAAGTAAAAGTTTCTAGAGCGAATTATTTTACAGTCTATATCAGCAAGAATAGTTTTTGATTTATTAATTAATTTTTTGATAAATTGAATATCAGGGCTGTTTTCTAATAAAACATAGATTCCTAATTGATATATGGATAAACTAGTTTCTTTAAATTCATCCATTTGAAAAACCATTTCAGCATCAATCCAAAATATTTCTTTTAATTTAGTAGCTAATTCTGCTTCTGGATAAGAAGTCATAATAGTATAAATAGTTAAAGCCCAGCCTCTAAAAATTCCCTCTTTATCGTTCTTTAGATGAAGTTTTTCTCTTAATAAGAGCAATTCTTCTCTAATATCCCCAATTTTTATATTCTCTAGATATCTAATAAGTAAATTAATATATTCTGTTTCAAGAGGATAAATTAAATGATGATTGACATTATTTATACTCTTTAGAGCTTTTGAATAGGATCCAATATAGAGATAAAGGATAGATAGATTAAAATATATGTTATCTCTTTCTTCCTTTGTAATAGTAGGACTTTCATTTGAGAGAGCCAAAGCTCTGTCAAGTAAGTTTAAACTCTTAGATATCCTTTTTTCGTCGAACCAAATACTTGCGATCGCATTATATGCTTTTAATTTCAAGCGTAAATTGTAATTATTGTTTTCTTCCAAATTAATTACTTTTAATAAGTATTCTTCTGCTTTTTTATTATTATTTTTTCTTAAACAATAGATTCCATTAAGGAATTGATAATCAATATCTCTACTTTTAATTTGATAAGTATCAATTTTGTTCTTAAAAGTTGAGAGTTCTTTTTCTACATAATGCCATTGTTTTAGACCAATTAAATCTTTAATTTTTTGTATTTGATAGTCAATTTCTCTTAACCTTTCATTAATGTTCGGATCAGAAAAGTAACTTATGGGTGTATTTAGTTTTTCACTAAACTGATTTAAGTCCTGATTAGATACAGGAGTATTCCCGTTTTCTATATTACTTAACTTGCCAACAGAACAAATTCCCTTAGCTAATTCTCCTAAGGTCATACCTATTTCTTTTCTTTTCGCTCTTATTTTTTCTCCGATGTTGTTATGTCTAGGTATTTGATTGCTCATATAAATTCTCCTTTTTCATTTCCTGATCAAAGTAAATATCAATACTATTTTACTATGTCTATGATAATAATCGTAATCTTAGTGTGTTCTTGTGTTAAAGAATTACTCTATTTATAAGAATAAATGAATTTTTTTGTATTTTTTTTAAAAAATAACGTTGAAATTTTATTTGTTGATGCTATAATTTAATTTATAATTCAAACAAATAGTTCAAAAGTCACTTTAATTGTAAGGTCTAATGTCTGATGTAGAGCAGTGAACCTGTCGCTTATTAACATTACTTTACTTATTATTAAGGAGAATTAGGAATTTTAGTAGCGTACCTGCTAAAACACTAAAACACTTCCTTTCTAGAACGGGATACGTCTAGTAAGAAAGTGTTTTTTTGTTGGGATATTAATTATCAGAAGACTTATTGAGCTTGTATTGTAAGCACTTATAAAAGGCGGAAAGAGGGAAAAGCATGTTTAAGAGGAATTCATTTATGAAATTGAACTTAAAATTAGGGGCTAAAATAAACCTTATTGTTTTGGGTATTGTCCTGTTACTTTCTATTGTAATAGGCGTTGTAGTTGTTCGGGAAGTTACAGATGGTATAAAAACATTTGCAATTGAAAAAGCAAAAGGGGATCTTGCTTTAAGTGAACGTTATATTAACAACAAGTATCCAGGTGAGTGGCATATTGATAACGGAAAATTACTTAAAGGTGATGAATCATTCAATGATAACTATGAAGCTGTTGATAAAATAGGGCAAGATACTGGGGATACTGTAACAATATTTCAAGGAGATACACGAATCGCAACTAATGTGAGAGTTAATGGAGATAGAGCTGTTGGTACAAAAGTGTCACATCAAGTCGCAGATGCTGTGCTAAAAGAAGGCAATAACTATTATGGTCAAGCAACTGTGGCTGGGCAAACCTATCAAACCGCTTATATGCCAATTAAAGATAAAAATGGAGAGGCAATTGGTATTCTCTATGTAGGAGCCCCACAAGCAATTATAGATGATATATTGTCCTCTTTTTTAACAATATTTTTAATTTTAGTGATTACTATCATTATAATTGCTACTTTCATTGTTTTATGGTTTACACGAGGATTAACTAAACGACTTACTACTATTTCATCAGCATTAGAAAATGCAGGATACGGTGACTTTACTACAACTATTATTGATGAAACTGGTGATGAACTAAGTGATCTTTCGAAAAGTTTTAATAATATGAAGGAAAACCTAAGTGATTTGATCCAAAATGTTATGAAATCCTCAGAACTAGTCGCATCTTCTTCAGAGGAATTAACTGCTGGAGCTGAACAAACTAGTAAGGCTACAGAACATATTACAGATTCAATCCAACAAATTGCAAATGGATCAGAATCTCAAACACAAAGTGTTGAAGAAAGTGCTCGTGCTCTTGAGGAATTATCCATAGGGATTGCAAACATTGCTGATCGTTCTTCATTACTGGCAGAGTCTGGCGTGGAAGCTAGTGATCGTGCAAAACAAGGTGGAGTATATGTTCAAGAAACCGCTGAACAAATGAACACTATCCATTCTTCAGTTAATGAAACCAGTCATGTTATTAAATTGTTGGATGAAAGATCAAAGCAAATTGGTGATATTACGAATGCAATAACAGATATAGCTAATCAGACAAACCTATTAGCCTTAAACGCTACAATTGAAGCGGCACGTGCAGGGGAACATGGAAAGGGATTTGCTGTAGTGGCTGATGAAGTTAGAAAACTAGCTGAACAGTCTCAAAGTTCAGCTAACCAAATCTCTGAATTAATTGTACAAATACAAAATGATATGACTCATTCTAACAACTCGATGGAGCAAGTTAAACAAGAAGTACAGAATGGATTAGGTATTGTGTCTAAGACACAATCAAGTTTCGATGGAATATTAGGATCAATGGATGCAATGGGGAAACAGGTTGATGAAATGGCAGCAACTGCTCAACAAATGTCAGCTAGTACTCAAGAAGTATCCGCAACTGTAACAGGCATAACAACTATTTCAAGAGATTCCTCTAAGCACAGCCAAAGTGTAGCTGCATCCGCAGAAGAACAATTAGCTTCAATGGAGGAAATCTCTGCTTCTGCTACAAGCTTATCAAAAATAGCATCTGAATTAAAAAATACTGTAAGCAAATTCAAAATTAGAAATGGATTGACTTTAAAATAAAAAGGGGCGAGGAAGAATATCCCTCATGGTTTATATTCGTGTTTATTATAAGGGTAATTCTCTAAGAACTTTCGATGATTTTGGAGTGCAAGACTAAAAATTTCCTTGATCAGATGGATTAACGCTATTTGATAAAGCTGTTAATAGTATACAGATAGTTTTTAACTATGGGGGTTAATAAAAGAGATGAAAATGAGAACCTATAAACACTGGACAACAAAAGAAGATTTTAAATTAATAAATTTACGAAATAAAGGTAAAAAGTATAGAGAAATTGCTGATATCATGGAAAGGTCTCCTTTAAGTGTTGAAAAAAGGTACAGAAAAATAAAATATCTAAACATGTATGCTGTTTCTCAATAAAGGAGAATTGATATGGAGAATATTAAGGAACAACTGTCAAACAACATAGAATTAGTACGTGAAGAAATGTTGCAAACTGTTTTAAAATATGGATTACAAAATGAAAGAACAGTAAAGCTTAGTCAAAAATTAGATAGGTTGATTGTTGCATTTCAAAAAGTATATTAACAAGTTCTTGTGACGACAGATTTTGTCTTGGGAAATCTAAATTGGGGTGAGTCTTACTCTTTTTTACATGCGGTTTTTAAAGTGAGCGAAGCGTGTATACCATTGGTGCATACACCAAATGTTGAGTGGTGATAAAGTTGTTTAAATTCTATAAAGTCGTTTAGAAATTGAACGAACTAGATTATTATATCTTCGATTGAGGGAATGTCGTAATTTATATTATATATAAAGGTTCTTATTAATAAAATCTTTCGAATAAATACATCTGAGTAGTATGTTCTAGTGATTCCATAGACCAATTACTATTTTTGTGCTTTAATATAGGTATATCAGCTTATAAAATCGACAGATTTCGAGGAAGTTTGACACTTTCCATTGGTGGTTCTTCACCAATTTAATATAATAATATATGAGTTGAGAGGGAAAAGTCTTATGGGAAAGAAAGTGAAACAATTTTTCAGTAATTTTAAAACAAAACTAATTTTATCATTTTCATTAATTTTAATTATCCCATCACTTAGTATAGGAGTATTAGCCTATATATCTGCTAAAGATGCCGTAATAAAAGAAATATCAAATGCTTCGATTCAAAGTGTAAACATGCTTAATTCTAGTATTGAGAGTACGATTCTCCCCAAAATAAATGACATGAACGTTTTTTCTAAGTCATTAACATCATCTTCATATGATGGAGAGGATAGTCCGGAGTTAAGAAAAAAATTTGCCCAATATGCAGAGCTACATCCTGAAGCAACTAGCATTTTTGTCGGTACCGCTGAAGAAGGATTGTTTATTCAAGAACCAAAAGTTGCAATGGACCCAAATTATGATCCAAGAGAGAGATCATGGTATATCGACGCGATGGAAAATAAAGGGGAAATTATTATCACCGATCCTTACGTTGCTGCAGGAACAGATGATTTAGTTATTACAGTGTCTAAAGCAACAGAAGATGGATCAGGTGTTGTAGCTGTAAGTGTTCATTTAAACCACCTTCAAAACTTATCTAATTCTATGGAAATTGGTAGGGAAGGTTATGCAATTATCTTAGATAATACACGTAAATACATTGCTCACCCTAAAATTAAAGGTGGAACAGAAGCTACCGAAAGATTTTTTGAGAAATTGTATGAGAAAGAAAGTGGTAATTTTTCTTACACATTTGAAGGTGATCCTAAACGAATGTATTTCGTTACCAATAAAACTACTGGTTGGAAAATTGGGGGTACTATCTATGATGAAGAGTTTAGTCAAGCTACCTCTGGAATCTTCCAAACAACAACTATTGTGTTGGTTATAGCAATTTTATTTGGAGCAATTATTGTATTCGTTATAATCCGTTCCATTATTAAGCCGATCAAAGAGTTAAAAGATAAAGCAATAACAGTTAGTCGTGGAGATTTAACAGAGCAAATATCGATGAAATCGACTGATGATATAGGTAAACTGGGCGAAGCATTTAATGAAATGCAGTCTAATCTTCGTACTCTAATTCGACAAGTTGATAGTAGTGCAGACCAAGTTGCCACAGCTTCAGAAGAATTAACAGCAAGTTCAGAGGAAACTAGTTCGGCAACTTCCCTTGTTGCAACCTCAATTCAAGAAGTCGCAAGTAGTGCTGATAATCAGACAAAAGGACTCGAGCGAAATTCTCAATCATTAAAGGAACTTTCAGTAGGAGTTACGAGAATTGCAGAGAGTTCTTCAGAAGTTGCAGAGCTTTCATATAATACTACTAAACAAGCAGAGGAAGGTAATAAAGCATTACAAAATACTATGGGACAAATGCATTCTATTCAGGAATCTGTTTCAGAATCTAATAGGATGATACAATCCCTGTCTGAACGCTCACAAGAAATCACGTCCATATTGGATGTCATAACTGGTATTGCTGATCAAACAAACCTTTTAGCTTTAAATGCAGCCATTGAGGCGGCAAGAGCAGGAGAGCATGGTAAAGGATTTGCAGTGGTGGCTGATGAAGTGAGGAAACTTGCAGAGCAATCCCAAGAATCTGTTAAACAAATTTTTGAATTAATCCAGGTTATTCAAAAGGAAACGAATAGTTCAGTAGAAACTATGTCTCTTGTGACGAGTAAAGTTGAAGATGGGATGGATATTTCTAAAGAGGCAATGGATAAATTTAATGAGATCCTTACTAGTATGAGATCCATTACACCTCAAATAGAAGACGTTTCAGCAACAGCTGAGCAAATGTCTGCTGGTATACAGGAAGTTAATGCAACGGCTAATGAATTATCGATTATTGCGAAAAGTAATTCGGCTACATCTGAAGAGGTTGCAGCTTCAACTGAAGAACAACTTGCTTCTATGGAAGAAATTGCGGGATCAGCCAAATCCTTGTCACTTATGGCAGAGGAATTAAAATTATTGATATCTAAGTTTAAATATTAATAGTTATTATTTATTATAAGTAGATTATTTTAATTAGTAACACCTGAATAAGACATTAATAAAAGTGTTGTTCGGGTGTTTTTTTCGCTTAATTTTTTCCTAAATCATACAAGATTCCAATAGTAGCTAAAGATATACTTTGGTGGAGAGGCAGCTAGTCTTTAACTCTCAAACACTGGAGATATACCTAATGACTCACTGCAAATGGTTGAAGTGTACAGTTATCTGTTTTCAACAGGTATGTTAGGTAGGATATTTAAAAAAGCTCATTTTTCAGTGGGCTCTATCTCCTTTACATGATTCATTACACTCTCAATAATTTTATAAGTCTGGATTATCCTTAAGACTTTCAAGTATTAACTTACTTAACAACCTCAACCCAAAAACGTTGATATATCAATACTTATTTAACTCTATTAATTCCCCACCCAATTTTGACAGGGGAGGGGTCGGGGGCTCGAATCCCTCTCGGATCAACAGAGGTAGAAGCTTCAATCCCTTGGTTACCTCTGCAAAGAAACAATGGTAAGTACTAAGGAGCGGACACCAATTCCAACTACTATGTAATACAAAAATGAATAAAGGTAATTCCACTTTATGTAATAGACTAAATGAATCCACTCACAAAAAGGCTCTCCGATAAAGGCGTAGATTAAAGCGATAATTAATAGAGCGATGGAGTAGGTTTTCCATGTTCTAAAATAATTGAATAATAACATAAAAGCAATTGGGACCATTGAGACATCAAATGGAAAGGCACGAGGAATAACCGGTAAAAATTCAACAGGATATTCCCAAAAACTAAATTGTAAACCAACCGTATCTAACAATATTGTGATGATGATAATAATTGAACCATAAAGATATGACTCTACAAGCAAATCTCTTTTAGCGAATTTAAGCCATATAAACCAAGGGACAACTAAAAAAACCAGTAAAATCCACCATTCCCATGATAAAAACTCATTCTCTAACCACCCTCTAACATCTAAACGATAAAGGTGGTCTTCTAATAAACGTATCTTATCCATGTTTTCGAAGCGCGCATCCACTTACATCACCTACAATGACTTTATAATATGTTTAAAATAACCATTACCAGAAGGAATATTCACAAAAATGAACTTACAGAGCGTGAAAAGCTTTGGTTATATTAAACAATTAATGCATCTAATACAGGAATGGTTTATAAATTTACAAAAAAAGAAGATGCTTTTATTCATACGATGTGTGTAGGGGAGGGACTAAAATATAATAAGATCGAAGAATTAATGAATAGGTCTCCACTATCGTGAGAAACACTATCGAAAGGTTAAAGCAATTTCATAATAGTTTACAAGAAAATATAGGAACAGATAAAAATACAAATTAATATGGGGGAATGGGAAAGCATTTTAATTGGCTCGTTAATCGCTTCAAACTATAACCTAGTAAGGAACTATTTTCTTTAATAATAAAAATAGTTCCTCTACTAGGTTATAGGGTCGGTAAATTCATAGCTGTCTGGATATTCTGTAAATTAAGTTGAATTTGTTCCTTGGTATCATAAGCATGGTACCAACCTTTTGAGACCATATAGTTCGATATTTTTTCATGCATGTCAAGGGCTTCCTCTAAGTGGCGAGTAAGAGTGTGTTTAATTTCAGGTGTACCTGCTTCAGTAACTGCCATTGCATAGTTTCTAACACCACTTTTTGCTGAAATCAATAAGTCAGTGGCTATGACTTGATCAGACATTGCATTCATGCCAGTAAAATTTTCTACGATTGAATTCATGTTTTATTCATCTCCTAACTAGTGCATTCCTTGTGCTTTAGATAAAATAGAAGAATATTCATCTAACTGACGACTTGATATCGTAATGTCCTGCTGCATGATGTCTTTTAGATCTTGGTCGGATACGAGAGCTCTCATCGTTTTGGATTTGGTTAAGCAGTTTGTTTTAAATGAGGCTATTTCCTGAACTTCAAGCACTTCATGTAAAGCATAATCCATACTGATATCTCCTTTCTTATGGTTTTAGTACGACTTTAATACAATTGTCTGTTTTTGTGTCAAAAATTTCATATCCACGTTTCGCTTCACTTAGTGGAAGAACGTGACTGACTACATCACTAGGATCGATCTTGCCAGTGGAAACTAGATCAAACATATACGGCATATAGTGGATCACCGGAGCTTGTCCAGAGCGTATATTTACATTACGCTGCATGATGTCTCCTAGTGGAAATCCGTTATATCGACCACCGTATACACCTGTAATTTGGATGGTTCCTCCTTTACGAACAGCTTGAGAAGCCATAACAATGGCACTCATGGCACCACCCTGAAGCTTTAATCCCGTAGCTAGGAACTCCATTTCTGTCATTTTTCCATCCATGCCTACTGCATCAATGACAACATCTGCTCCACCTTTTGTGATTTCCTTCAGGTAACTTCCTACATTCTCATGATCTTCAAAATTAACGATCTCAACTTTATTTGTACGTTTCGCATGCTCTAATCGGTAATTAACATAATCAACAGCTATTACTCTTTTTGCTCCCTTTAACCAACAAAATTTTTGAGCAAAAAGGCCAACTGGCCCACATCCTAGAACAACGACAGTATCTCCGTCTTTTACACCAGCATTATCAACACTCCAAAAGCCAGTGGTCATTGCATCTGCAATAACACTTAATTTCTCATCTGGTTCTTCACAGGTTTCTGGTATTTTAAAGTGAGTAAAATTGGCAAAAGGGACTCTTAGGTATTCAGCTTGACCACCTGGGTAACCACCTGTAGTACCGGAATAACCGAAATAGGCCCCCATATCACCATTATCATTTGAATTATCACACTGGCTCTCGAGGTTGCTTTTACAATATTGGCATTCACCACAGGCAATATTAAAAGGAATAATGACGCGGTCTCCTTTTTTTAAATTAGTTACTTGTGGACCAACCTCTTCAACGATCCCCATTGGTTCATGCCCAATCACATAGTCTTCTTGCATATTTGGGATCATTCCATGGATTAAATGCAAATCAGAACCACAAATCGCCGTACTTGTTACTTTAATAATCATGTCGTCGGGTTTTTGGATTTTTGGATCTTCGACTTCTTTCACTTCTACATTTTTGATGCCTTGATATGTGACGGCCTTCATGCTATATAACCTCCAGTATTAATGTTCATCGGGTGTACGGTCAAACATACCTTTTCGATTGGTCTCAACAGGAAATAGGTTCATGTTTCCAACCATAATTGTGTTGTTGGCAGAAAGCTGATCCAATTTATATTGCTCTTTTAAATCATGTGGATGAAACCATTTTTTCTCAATCATAAGCTCAGTAATTTCTTGATGCATGGCGATGCTTTGTGTTAATTGCTTTCGCAACATGGCTCTTAAGTCAGGTGAAGAGGTTTCGGTTAAAGCCACAGCTGTATTTCTAACTGCCTCTTTTGCACGGATAAGAAAATCCATTGCAAAAGTCGTGTCTGCAAGCTCAGGAACATGTAGCGAATTAATCGGGTCTAAATAGTCATTGTTCACTGCTTATAACCTTCCTTTCAGTTGATAATTGGTGTTGGACGATTTTGTGGGACAGGAGCTTCAAAAGGCGCGCGTTGATAAATTGCTTGTAACTCACTAAGTGCCTGGATGGATTGATCAACATCTTTTTTCATTAGGTTTCTAAGGTCTTGATCAAAAGCTAGTCCTTGCATTAACTTTGATTTTGCGACACAAAGTGTTTTAAAGTTAATTACTTCATGTAAGTCCAATGATTCGTGTGGAGCTAATTTTTGAGAATCCATTCAAAGTTATCCTCCTTTTTAATTTAGTACTTGAGTATTTTGCCCGACATAGGATAAAAAAACCTGAAAATTATTTGTGATAAATTGTAAAAAAATTGGAGGTTACTTAATAGATTGGTTGTATAATTTTAAAACGAAAGGCTGTTTAACATATGATGGATACCGAATTGCTGAAATTAGCGAAGGAAGTATTAACATCCAAAAGGCCAACAGAGATGCAAAGTAACATGAAGTAGCACTTACAATAATGGAATTTGGTAGAGGTAGTCAATTAGATCCGCAAGTAATGAACAATTTGTGAGATTGCTCATAAATAGTGATATAAAGAATAACAGATAAAGAAAGTACCCAAATTTTTTGAGTACTTTTACTAATACTTATAGAAAAATTAGGACTAAATAATTTATGAAATATCCAAGTTATAAACTAGGACATTAAAAATACTAGTATGTAACAATTAAATAAATGAAAGTAATTAATACTCCCGTACATTCTAGATATACCAATTTTTACCATAATGGTTTTGAA
>NZ_JBLUOI010000103.1:0-13838 GCF_048059995.1 Metabacillus sp. YM-086
AGATCGCCCTGATTTTGTGGGACTCTCCTTATCAAAAGGGAAAATCGTTATTTTAGTTGACCAGAATCCATTTGCCATAATTGGTCCTAGTTCCTTTTTAGATTTCTTTCTAACTTCCGAGGATTATATTTTTAATACATGGACTGCCAATTTTCTTAGGGTCCTGAGGGTCTTTGGTTATTTCTCTTCGTTGCTACTAGTGCCAGTTTATGTTGCATTTACCACCCACCACTACGAAGGGTTTCCAATCGAAGTCTTATTTATTGTAATAGAAAGTAGGTCCGAAGTACCTTTCCCACCTGTAGGGGAAGCCTTTTTAATGTTGATAACTATGGAGTTTTTAAAAGAAGCAAGTAAGCGAATGCCAACAAAAACCGGAAATACACTTGGGGTTGTAGGAGGAATAATAATTGGAGATGCGGCTGTTCAAGCAGGATTAGCAAGTAACATATTAATTGTTTTAGTAGGAATTACAGCGGTTTCCTCTTTTTTAGTTCCGAATTATATCATGGGGTCATCAACAATAATATTAAGGTATTTACTCTTATTAATTGCCTATGCTTACGGTATGTTTGGTATCGTTGCTGCTTTTTGTGGTTTAGTTATATATCTGAACTCAAAAAGGTCTATCATGAAACCTTATATAATACCTAAAATGTTAACTAAGGATAGATAATAAAATGAGTTTTAAATTCTTATTTCAATCAATTCCATTTTTTCAATCACAGAGTAAAAATTCTTTTATAACCGGCTTTCAGTTGATTTTCATTGTAAATAGATTGCAGGTTAGTTATATTTTATTGTTATTACCAGCACAACTTATAAGTGGAGACAAATATTGGGTAATTATTATCGGTTTTCTTGTTTCACAATTGAACCTATTTTTTATCAGTCGGTGGTTAGAAAAAGGTGTAAATATGGGAGTTCCTAGTGGGATAGGGAAAATCGCTAAACTATTATCTTACCCCTTAGTACTAATAGGCGTCTCCTACTTGATATTAAAATTTTCCATCATTTTAATTGGTTATGCAAGGGTAGTTCAGTTATACCTCTTAAGAGAAGACCGAATGGTAAGTATCCTAATTATTTTATTTATTATAGTTGCATATTTAACTTATCAGGGTGTTGAAAACATCTCACGTTTTTCTGTCTTTTCTTTTCTATTTTCTGCTTGGATTGTCTTAATATATGTAGAACTCCTTTTCTCGCCCTCCATAACACACCGTGAATTTCTACCCATTTGGAATGGTTTTGAGAAAAAGGAGGATATTAATCATATTTTATTTATAATCTCCTGTTTTTCTGGACCAGAACTTATTTTACTCCTAAAGAAAAGGATAAGGCCAAATATTAATATATATAAATATTGCACTATAGGTAATTCATTATCATTATTGGAGTTTTCTTTTTTGTTTTATTTTTCCGTTGTTTTCTTCGGGCCAGATTATTTAAAAAAGATTGAATACCCTTTAGTAACAATGGCAAGGTACATAAATTCTCCATTTGTCGATCGGATTGAAATGTTTATTATTCCCTTTTTTATGTTTCCTTTGATTTTTTCTCTTTCATTAGTGAATTTATCATTATATAGAGGGCTTAAATTCATATTTAAGTTTAAAATGAATTACTTATCTTATTTTTTATTTAGTTTCATACTCTTATTTCTTTTGCTATTTATAGAAACTAAGTATTTGTCAGAAAATGATCAGTCAGAATTTTGGTTAAATATATATATATATTTTACTTCAGTAACCTACATAGTAGTTCCCTTGGCTTTATATCTCTTAAAAAGGATGGGGAAATATGAGAGTTGATAAATTTTTTAGTCTAACTTTAACAACTTTAATCATTATTTTTATTCTAACTGCTTGTAATGCAGGGGAAAATACTATTGAAGAGATAGCGCCATCAATTCTTTATTATTTCGAGAAGGGGGAAGATGAAAAATATAAGGTAACAACTATGGTACCCCCAGTAAAGCGTGAAAAGAGGGCTGTGCTAACCACTGAAGAATCACTTATCAAAGACATTAAAACTCAATTGAATTCTCAATATTTTAGGAACATTAAGGATGGACAATTAAGGGTAGTTTTTTTTAGTAAGGAAATTGCAGAAGATGTAGGACTAGAGGAAGTTACTACTGCACTATATATGGATACTGATATATCTGATCGAGTATATTTAGGTGTAGTTGATGGGGATTTCAAAAAATTAATAAATTCAAATTCTTCAGCAGACTATTTACTTTATAGACAACTAAAGCACAACCAAAATAAAGGAGAAATACAAGTAGTTGATCTGCACGAATTTCTAAGGGCTGTTCACTCTGATTATTCTGACCCATATTTGCCGTATTTCACTTTAGTTGATAATCAATTGCATTTTAAAGGTGTATCAGTTTTTAAAGACTATAAAATGGTTCATCAACTTACATTAGAAGAATCTAAGGTTTTCGATTTTCTTAATGGGAGAGTCAACTATCATGAAGTCTTTTCCTTCGAGAACTTGCACCTGAATTTAGGGTTGGTAAATTCGGATACAAACGTTCTATTGGATAGTAACCAAAAGCGAATAAAAATTAAGATGATGTTTAATGGTATAATAAATGAATATCAAGGAGAGAAGGACTTAACAAAAAAGGAGCACCAACTAGAACTCAAATGGGATATAAAAAATGAGATGAAAAAGTCAATGAATGCCTTAATAAAAACATTTCAAACAATGGGAGTTGATCCACTATATCTAGGTATATATTCGAAAGGTATTTTTTCTAAACCCTACGATGGAGATGATTGGAAGAAAGTTTGGCCAGAATACGATGTTGATTTAGAGATTGATCTAAACATCAAAGATTATGGTACTTACCAAAGAAGAGGAATATTTTAATTGAGTTAAGAAAAATATCCTCTTTTTCCCCCATTTAATTATTACTATAAGAGACAACTAAAATACGTTAGATAAAACCAATATCCTTAATGTTTGAAAGCACTTTTAAACACTTGTCACGTCTACACCAATTAAAGATTAAGATTACACAAATCCAAGGAAATGCTTGAACCTGAAATCTTCATCTTCACTTTTTGTCATAGTTTAACAAGTTCCTACATTCTTCAATAACATCCCCGGAATCATCTTTATTACTACTTTCATTGTTAAAAGGTATAAGAGATATCTTCGAGGTGGCCAAAACTATATAAAGTTGAGGATCTGGTCATTCCAAAATACAAAGCAAATGGAATAATTGTTAGTAATTTACCTAAAAAAGGCATTTGTGTTTGAGCGCTTCAATCAACACAAAATGTCTATGTCTTCTTTTATCTAAAGTATTTATTTTTAAATTACTTTCAATAACACATTCTGGCATGCTATGGGAGATGTCATTTTAATATAAGTTGTTGAGAGACTGCAAAGAAGTGTGCGAAAACATGGCGTCGTTTTGAATAGCAGGTGATGAACTTATTATTGTTTTGAAGGATATAGATAAAGAGGAATGTAGAAAAGCGGCGGAAAGAATAGTTAACGAAATGTCTGATTCATTCACATTGAAAGGAATGGAATCTAATGTACTGTATTTATTAAAGGAGATAAAACTCCTTTTTTTTGATTTAATAATAAATATACAACATTAAATTTTTTTAATCATTCAATCCTTAAATTTTCATTCTCTATTGTTACTCTTTATTATATGTATCCAGAATACCATTTTATTGATATATGAAAGTAGGAGTTAACTAAATGAAATTAAAATGGCATTTATTAAGTGCTTTTCTCATAGGCATTGTTTCACTAATCGGTTTTAGTTTTATAGCGATTCTAATTAGCGCACAGAAAATAGTTCGGTTTGATCAAACATTGATTTCCTTTGTTCGAGGTTTTGAATCACAAACACTGACTTCAATCATGAAGTTTTTTACATTTATCGGTTCGTTTCCTGTGGTATTAGTTTTATTTCTTATAGTGTCCTTTATTTTATATAGTGTATTGAGATCCCGGGCCGAAGTTCTTTTGTTAGGAACGGTTATTATAGGAACACAAGTGATAAATCAGGGTTTAAAAATGTTTTTTCATCGGGCTCGACCAGACTTCCATTTGTTGATTGATGTTGGTGGGTATAGTTTTCCAAGTGGACATGCAATGAGTGCCTTTGCTGTTTATGGAATCTTGACATTTATTTTTTGGAGGCATATTCCGAATCGCTTCGGGCGAACTACAATTGTTTTATTAAGCAGCATATTTATCCTCATAATTGGTATTAGCCGCATTTATCTGGGGGTACACTATCCGAGCGATATTATAGGTGGGTACTTTGCTAGTGCAGTATGGCTAACTGTTGCGATTTGGTTCTTCCAAAGGTATAAAGAGAAACAATATAAAAAAGTTGCTTATAGGAACAAACGTTTTGTTGGTTATTTATGAAAGGATAGCAAAGGATATTTAAGTACATTTTCCCGAATTATGGGCTAGAGAAGAACTTTACATTAAAAATTTTTAATCATTGTAACGTAAAGTTTTCATCCATATTTGGTACTTTAATAGTGACTTTTGATTTATTGGTTAGAAAGATTGGTAATATAACAACTTAGATGATCTTCCCATTAGTAAAGGAGAGGCTTTTATGGAAAATTGGATTACTGAAATAATGAATAGTTATGGGTACATGGGGATATTTCTCTTAATTATGTTGGAAAATATATTTCCTCCCATCCCATCAGAGGTCATCCTAACTTTTGGAGGTTTTATGACCACAACCACAAATATGAGTGTTCTAGGGGTAGTTGTTGCCTCGACTGCAGGTTCAGTGGCAGGTGCTGTTGTTCTATATGCTGTTGGAATGCTGATTAATGTAAATAGGCTTGAAAAAATCGTGGACAAATGGGGGCACTTTTTACGTCTTACCAGAAAAGATATTTATAAGGCGCAGTCATGGTTTGATCGGTATGGAGTTTGGACTGTTTTCTTTTGTAGATTTATCCCTCTAATTCGAAGTTTAATATCCATCCCAGCAGGTATGTCACGTATGAATTTTTGGTTATTTTTCCTACTTACTACAGTGGGAACAATGATTTGGAATATTGTTTTGATTAAAATGGGTGCTGCTGTTGGCTCATCATGGCATGATATTGTCAATTATATGAACATATATTCGAACATCGCCTATGCAATCTTGGCCGTGCTGTTCATTATTTTATTGCTTATTTATGTTAAAAAGAAAACAAAAAAGAACAGCAACGGATAGGAGTGCTTGTACGTGGATTCAATGAATATGATTGAACTATTAAAGTATTTATTTTTGGGATTAATTCAGGGGATAACGGAGCCAATTCCTGTATCGTCGAGTGGACATTTAGTTTTATTCGAGCATTTTTTCGGCTTACAAATTTCTGGATTAAGTTTTGAGGTGTTGGTCAATTTCGCCTCGTTACTTGCTGTTTTGTTCATTTACCGCTCTGATTTGATTCAATTAACAAAAAATAGTGTATCCTATTTAGTCGTTTCGAATAAAACTGAAAGTATGAAAAGGGACTTTTACTTTGTTCTTTATCTGATTATTGGTACCATACCTGCTGGAATTATTGGAGTCCTATTTCAGGACCAATTAGCAGCCATATTTAAAGGTGTAAGGGTTATTGGCTTCACTTTAATAATAACGGGTATTGCACTTTGGTTAATCCGAAATCTCAAGGGTAGTAAAGGTGATGGCGAACTAACTCTCAAGGATTCTATTATAATAGGGTTATCTCAGGCTGTGGCGTTAATACCGGGTATCAGTCGTTCAGGTGCAACCATTGTATCTTCTATGGCCTTAGGAACTAAACGTGAGACAGCACTTAAGTTTTCCTTTTTTCTCTATATACCTGTTAGTGTAGGTGGGATGATATTGTCGCTTTCCGATTTAATTCATGATCCAAGAATGGGAGAACTCTTTCTTCCCTATACACTAGCCTTTATTGCCTCTTTAGTTGCTTCCTATTTTTCATTAAAGTGGTTCATTAATATTATGCAAAAGGGAAAACTCGGTTACTTTTCAATCTATTGTTTTGTCGTTGGAATTGCAGTCATTATTTTAGGGTAAATAAATTCTTATATTTCTACTCCGCCTAAATAGTGGAGTTTTTTTATATGGTCAATTATGAAAAATTTTTCATTGAAATTTTAATTTGTATTTTTTAAACCTTCGGGAGAGATTCATAGTCATTATTTATATTAAATCTGTACTTAAAAAGTGGGTATTAAGGAGGGTTTGAAATGATTAAGGCAACAAACTTAACAAAACAATATGACAATGGTTTTGTGGCTGTTGATTCTTTGAATCTTCAAGTGAATAAAGGTGACATATACGGATTTTTAGGTCCAAATGGTGCAGGGAAAACGACGACCATCCGAATGTTAAATGGGTTAATAGAACCGAGTGATGGGTCAGTAACCATTGAAGGAAAAGAGGTAAAAAGTGAAAATGCATTAGTAAGCAAATTAATTGGGGTATTGCCAGAATCTCATGGTTACTATAATTGGATGACTGGAAGAGAATATTTAAAATTATTTGCTGAACTTTATGGCGTTGATAAGAAAAGGATCAAGTCGCGGGTTGAAGAGGTTCTTGAATGGGTAGGAATGGCCGGGAAAGCAGATATTCTAATCGGACAATATTCACGAGGGATGAGGCAAAGGATTGGTATTGCGAAAACTATTGTGCATGAGCCCTCTATTATATTTCTTGATGAGCCTACATTAGGTTTGGACCCACAAGGGCAAAAAGATATACAGTCGATTATTACAAGATTAAATCAAGAACAGAATGTTACTGTATTTATCACTTCACATTTATTAAAAGAAATCTCAGAAATTTGTAATCGTGTAGCCATTGTCAAACAAGGTAAACTGCTTGAAGAAGGGTATTTAGACGAATTAATAAAAGGCTATCGTTTAGTCTTAAGGAATGAGAATCCTACATTAGAGGATATATTCTTTAGTTTAACAACTGATGAAGTGGGGGGGAGCATCTAATGTCCAGTTTAATAAAAAAGGAAATAAGGGAACATGTCTTTTCCCGAAAAGGCGTTTGGATTTTCTTTGCCATTTCCATTCTATTCAGTGGTTTGACCTATAGTTTCATATCGGTGAAGGAACTAAGTTTACTTGCTCAAGTCGAAGTAAACATGACTTTTATGAAAGCGTTAATTGGTATCAGTATTTTAGTATCTATCATATTAGGATCAACAATGGTTTCTGGTGAAAGGGAGCAAGGAACTTTAGAAAGTCTTTTATTAACACCCTTATCCAAGGTGAAAATAATCCTTTCTAAAGTAGTGGGAATTTTGGTTTTTTGGTTGATTATTTCGGTTATATCTATCCCTTATTTCTATGCTTTGACATATGGAACGAATATGTTGCTTACGATTTTATCCTATTTATATCTAATCGGATTACCGCTAGTTATTAGTTTTTCATTGCTGTCATTAGCATTTTCTACATGGATATCGTCAAGTAAAAATGCAACCCTTTTGTCGATCGTCTTGTTTTTGGTGACCGCCATACCAATGTTTCTATCAACAACAATGAAAAAGTCAGGATTTGCACATTTAGTTGATTTATTGAGTCCAGTTTCTGCTAGTATGCTGACTTTAAAGGATTGGCTAGTAAATAAATTAAGTTTCTTCTCTATCTTTATGGATAGTTTACCTGTTTTGTGTTTTTTGGGTATATCAATCCTTTGCTTATTCTATGCAAGTAAAAAAATGGACTTTTTAGGAGGGGAGTAATTTGTTAAAAAAGGCAGGAATCGTTCTGGCGATACTTCTGGGATTTGTAGTTACTGGGCAAAATGCATTTGCTATGGAGCAACCTAATGTTGAGGTTAAAGTAATCTCTCCTAATCAGGTTAAAGATTATCCGGGGAAAGAGACAACAGTTAAAGCACAAATTACGAATCATACCAACCAATCTATAAAAGATCTAGTCGTCTATATTACAATGGCTGATATGGGCAAAAAATGGACGGTAAATTTAGAAGACTATAGTGCAGATAAACCGGAACAAGTAAAGGAATTAAAACCGGGCGAAACAAAGGAAATTTCACTTCCCATTCGTTTTGTGTATACCAGCAATTACTATCTATATGTAACGGCCGCTAGTGCTCATAGTTTAGATATCTATTCAAGTAATGGAATTCCTATCGAAATTATGGGTAATACAAAGATTAATCCGACGATTATACAAGTTGTATCAATAGGAACCCCGCTTATTATCTTGATTTTTGTAGTATTGAATTTTACAAAAAATAGAAGGAAGAGTGTTAAGGAATAATATATGGTTCTGGAAAAAGACTTAATTTTACTAAAACAGGATATTGAAAAAATGGTGGCAGAAAAACAACAAGAGTTAAATAATGTAGTGTTGAAATATGGGTTAAGAAGTAAAGAGGCTCTGTATACAAGCCAAGAACTGGACATAATGATCAATCAAGTAATGAAGGAAAAAGCACTCACATGATAAAGGTATTAGAAAATGAAAATTTTTTCACGCAAAGGTTAATTTAATTTTAAATTCATTTCAGACTTACTTCATGGTAGAGGATTAAGATAAGGATGTACCACAGTTCATAATATGAGGAGGAAGAAAAAATGAAGAAAAAATTTATCGTACCAGCATTGGCAGCAGCAATAGTAGGAGGAGGAGTAGCAGGCTCTCTATTAAACACTTCAGCATTTGCATCAAGTAATGATAGTAATGGTAATAAGGTAGAAGTAACAGATAAGCAGGAGCAGCAGCAATTGGCGAAAGAAGCAACCATCACTAAGGATGAAGCCATTTCAGCCGCACTAAAAGAGGTTGCAGGAAAAGCAGTGGACACTGAACTTGAAGATGAAGATGGAACAGTTGTTTATGGTGTAGAAGTTACTGATGAACAAGGAAAGAAACAGGATGTAAAAGTTGATGCCAAAACAGGTAAGGTTCTAAAAGTGGAGGCTGATGATGAAGAAGAAAACGAAAAAGGAGAGAAGGAAGAAAAAGAAGATAAAGATGGTGAAGTTTCCGATCAACAAGAGCAACAACTATTAGAAAAAGAAGCAAAAATTACGGCTGAAGAAAGTACAACTATTGCACTAAAAGAAGTAAAAGGCCAAGTAACGGATACTGAACTTGAAGATGAAGACGGAACAGTTGTTTATGGTGTTGAAATAACAGACGACCAAGGAAAAAAACATGATGTAAAAGTAGACGCCAAAACAGGTAAGGTCTTAAAGGTTGATGTGGATGATGAAAATGATTCCGAAAGTGACAGTGAACAAGAATAATTCAGTAAATTCAAATAGGGTCCTACTTGCTTGTGCAAGTAGGGCTTATTCATTATATATGAGCCACTTCAATTAAATGCATTTTGTATCATAACTTTACTTTTTGGTTTAAGATAATAGTGTCATTTTAATCAAGTTATGAAAGTAATGCAAAATAGATAAAGTAACATTTGGAGGTCATGAATTGGATATTTTAGTGATTGAAGATGAAGAAGCATTATCAGAATTTATAGTCCTTGAGTTAACGCATGAAGGATACAATGTAACGGCTGCTTTTGACGGGAGAGAGGGGCTTGAACTTGCATTAGAAAGAAATTGGGATGTGATTCTTTTAGATTTAATGCTGCCAAAGTTAAACGGAATTGAAGTATGCCGAAGATTAAAGGCAGTAAAGGATATTCCGATTATTATGATAACGGCAAGAGATAGCGTAATGGACCGGGTATTAGGGCTGGATAGTGGCGCTGATGATTATATCCCGAAACCATTTGCGATTGAAGAATTACTAGCGAGAATTAGAGTCATTATGAGAAGAGAAGAAAAACGTAATGATTTGCCTTCCCTACTTTTGTCATTCAAAGATTTAGAATTAAATATTGAATCAAGGTTATTAAAAAAAGGCGAACAATTGATAGAATTAACGAAAAAGGAATATGACTTATTGTTTATGTTTATGAAAAATATTAATCGTGTCTTAACAAGGGAGGTTCTCCTAGAAAATATTTGGGGTTATGATGCGGAAATTGAAACAAATGTCGTTGATGTTTATGTAAGACATCTTAGAAATAAATTAGATTCTGTAGATAAGGAAAGTTATATTCAAACGATGAGAGGGATGGGGTACGTGATGAGAGAATGAGAAACGTTAAAGAGTTCATTCCAAAAAGCATCAATATTAAATGGAAATTAACTTTATGGGCTGCCCTTTTAATGCTTTTTTTATTTTTTTCTTATAATATTTTGCAGTATTTTGTCATTCAGAACTGGGTAGTTAATCAAGAAAAACAAACCATTCAAAAAAAGATGGAAGAAGTAACCGCGTACATTCAAGATTCAAATTTTAAGGGGAATGTTTCGGGAAGTGAACACTATTTAGACGTTCTGAATGAAAAATATCAACTGATAAGGATTGTGAAGGAAAACAATTCTCCGCTATTTACGATATCAGACGAGGTACCACAAGGTTGGGTATCTCCGAAAAATGTAACAAAAGAGGAACTGGTGGAATTTTCTCCAAAAGGAGATCGTTTGTTGATATTTAGGAAGCCAATCGAAGTAAATGGTTTTAAAGGAACAGTAGAAATAGTTCGCAACTTAGAAAACTTTGATAGTTTGATTAATCAAATATTTATGTTGGTTATCGTCGCGGGACTGGTTGCTATTCTCCTTAGTTTAATCGGCGGCAGACTTATTTCCTTTCAACTACTAAAGCCAATTAATTCAATGATAAGAACAATGAAAAGAATAAAAGAGAATGGGCTAAAAGAAAGGGTTCTAATTAACAAGCAACGAGATGAAATGACAGAGTTAGGAATTATGTTTAATGAATTAATGGATAACTTAGAGAAGTCATTTCAGCAGCAACAACAATTTGTAGAAGATGCCTCTCATGAATTAAAAACACCGTTGTCCATCATACATGGACATCTATCGCTTATCAATCGTTGGGGGAAGGACAATCCAAAAGTTTTGGAGCGCTCAATGGATTTAACTTTAAATGAAACCAACAGACTTATTCACCTAGTTTCGGAATTATTGACTCTCTCAAGAGCAGAAGAATCCACTACAAATATGAACTCATTGGAAGAAGTCAAAATGAAGGAGATTATGGAAGATATTGTTGAAAACTTTCAAACAATAAATAATGATTTTAAAATATCCTCCACTATAGATGTTGACACGGATTTTACTATAAAAATACTGAAGAGCCACCTTGAACAAATCATGATCATTTTATTGGACAATGCCACAAAATATTCAACAGATGAAAAGGTCATACAGATTAATGTAAGAAATACAGACAAGGAATTGACAATTGAGGTAAAAGATTATGGAATGGGTATCCCGAAAGAAGAATTACCTTTTGTGCTCAATCGCTTTTATCGTGTGGATAAAGCAAGAAGTAGGAAACATGGTGGGAATGGGCTAGGACTATCGATCGCAAAAAGGATACTGGATATTTATCAAGGAACTTTAGAAATTGATAGTGTGTATGGGAAATGGACGAAGGTTCAGATTACTATTCCATTAGATTAATAAGAAGTAATCCTCCTTGTTATATCAATTCTATACAAGAAAATGGGAATTTTGTATTTTAACGTGAACGGATTTTATATAATGGGGAACGGAAAATTTCAAATTCTTCTAGATAATTATTGTGTTACTATAGAGGATAGAAAAAATAATTGTGGGGAGGTAAATATGACTGATAATGTACAACCGTTAAACCCAATTGCGCTTGAACTCGGCCCAATATCCGTTCATTGGTACGGTATTATCATTGCCTGTGGCATTATACTGGGGTTATGGATAGCGACACGAGAGGCTGATCGTTTGGGATGGGATAAGGAGATTATAATTGATTTTATTATGATTGCCGCACCAGTTGCAATCATTTGTGCACGAATTTATTATGTAGCATTTGAGTGGGAGCATTATTCACAATATCCGTCTCAAATTATTGCCATATGGCAAGGTGGAATTGCCATACACGGTGCATTGATTGGTGCCGTTTTAACCGCAATCATTTATACAAGAAAGAAAAATATTTCTTTTTGGAAACTTGCTGATATTGTTGCGCCAAGTTTGATTCTTGGACAAGCAATTGGTCGATGGGGAAATTTTATGAACCAAGAGGCGCACGGTGGGGAAACAACAAGAGCATTTTTGGAAAGCCTCCATCTACCCAATTTTATTATCAATCAAATGTTTATTGATGGAACTTATTATGTACCGACCTTTCTTTATGAATCTTCATGGGACCTATTAGGATTTGTTATTTTGTTCTTTGTACTTAGAAGGTTAAAGTTGAAGAATGGCGAATTATTCTTAAGTTATCTTGTTTGGTATTCCATCGGAAGATTTTACGTTGAAGGTTTACGGACCGATAGTTTAATGCTGACATCACAACTACGTATTGCCCAAGTGGTTTCTTTGGTATTAATTGGAATTGGTGTAATCGTATTTGTGTATCGAAGACTCAAGATACGTACTTCAGGGTGATGATATGAGTACAAAGCAAAAAGGTGAGCAGGAACAAAAGTCCTTAATAAATGAAAATAATCAATTAAAGTATGCTCAACAGCATCATTTAGAGAATGAAAGAACATATTTGACATGGATAAGAACCGTAGTTTCAATTGTTGGGATAGGTTTTTTGACAACAAGTAGTATTTTATTATTAGGGTGAGAAGGAAACCGAAAATTTTGATACAAATCTTGTGAGACGCTATGAATACTATTTATTTTTGGAATAAACCTGTGTCTCAATAGTATTACCCTATCAAGAATGTGAAGTGGTACATTATGGCTAACGAGACAGGAATGTTAAATATTTGAATCAAAAGTTGGAAAGGATAAGAAAAATATATTGTAGATTGTGGGGCTACAACAATGCTTTTTCTTATCCTAACGATTTTAGTATTTAACTTAATTTTCATACTTATACCGAAACAAATGTCAGGAATCGAAATCTTAACGACAATCCTATTCTCTACATTCCTTCAAATAATGACAGACACATTTTTTGACTTGAAATATGATTTGTATGGATATTTTAACAAAGGAGTGGATTGGGGTGGGATGCTTTATATTTTAGGTATCTTTCCTGCGGTAAATACGGTGTATTTAAATTTTTTTCCCTATAAAAAAGAACTAAAAGATAAATTACTGTATGTCTTTTATTGGACTGTAATTTCTGTTGTTTTTGAAGACTTATTTTTGTGGAGTGGGACATTTTATTATAATGGTTGGAAACTATGGTATTCGGCTATTATTTATCCTTTCTTATATTTTATATTAGTTTTATTTCACAAGTATGCGTGTTATCTACTTAAACGAAATAACGAGTTAAAAGGTTGATTTTTTAACAGATTGCTTTAAAAGAAATTAAATTACAATTACAAAATTGTTTCTTAAACGCTATAAAGAAAACGATTTTGCTATGATACTCTAATTTACTTAATGTCCTTAGTATAACATATATAGTTGTATTTACGGCTATCTCTGCAATTCTCTCGGTTTTTTATCAAGGGCTTTTGGTGCAAAAGTGTTTCGAGAAGTAAGTCAGTTATTCTTCAGGATCCTTTATTATCCTATTTTATTGGACTTATCTTTTCCTTAGTGTCTGGAATCTTTGAAGATTCATTATTTGATTTAGTTGGTGAAACTGAAGAACTAAAACATACTGGGATTGGTATTGGTATACAAGGAATTTGTGAGGGAATGTGAAAAGTTTCAAACAAATATGTTGAATTAAAA
Source organism: Metabacillus sp. YM-086 (assembly GCF_048059995.1). Lineage (NCBI taxonomy): Bacteria > Bacillati > Bacillota > Bacilli > Caryophanales > Bacillaceae > Metabacillus > Metabacillus sp. YM-086. Next base: position 13,776 of record NZ_JBLUOI010000103.1, read on the forward strand.
TAAAGTTTGCAGAATTAGAAAAAAGTCTGCTTAAAAAGAAAAAAGTTTGCACAAAGCCTCGTG
>NZ_JBLUOI010000104.1:0-13624 GCF_048059995.1 Metabacillus sp. YM-086
CTTCTTCCATCTTCAATAATGTATCTTTTACTTTATCAACATTAATATTTGCTGGTACACCTTCCATTAATATATGAAATGCATCCTTTGTAACTCTCCATCCACTAATGATAATAAGTACAGCTACAATGATACTTGCAATTGGATCTGCTAGGTTCCATCCAAAAAACATAATAAGTAACGCAGCTACAATAGCCCCCACCGATCCTAGCATGTCTCCAAGTACATGTAAGAAAGCACTGCGTACATTTAAATTCTCATCCTTGTCACCCTTCATCAGTATAAAAGCTGCCACAATATTAACAACCAACCCTATGGAAGAGACGATTAGCATTCCCATACTCACAACTTCTGGAGGATTTAGAATCCGTTGATATGCTTCCCAAAATATATAAAGAGATATGAGTAGGAGTGTAATTCCGTTAATGAATGCAGCCAGTATCTCAAAGCGTTTATACCCAAAAGTTTTTGAAAGTGAAGCTCCTTTTTCCCCGAACGTTATGGCTAAAAAACTTAATCCCAGAGCAGCAGCATCACTTAACATATGACCCGCATCGGAAAGTAATGCCAAGCTATTTGTCATTATCCCACCAATTACTTCAACAATCATATAAGTAGTGATAATAAGAAAAGACCATTTTAAAGCTGTTTTATTGCTTGTATGATGGTGATGACCATGATGTCCGTGACCATGACTATGTGAGTGTCCCATAAAACCCTCTCCTTTTATATGAATATATGTACATATATATTATTACAGATGCGATTAATGAGTGCAACATTATTTTTATTTTTTCAAAACTTATTAAATATTATTAGTCCCTTTATCTAAAAATAAAGGGTTTATGCTATAATTTGGAAATCAAAATAGTAGTTATTTTATTTAAGGGGAGAATAAATGATGATATATGATGTGATCATTATTGGAGCAGGTCAGTCAGGATTAACAATGGGATATTATTTAAAACAAACGAATTTAAAATTTCTTATCTTAGACAAAGGGAATGCGATTGGAGAAGTTTGGAGAAATCGTTATGATTCCTTAACTTTATTTACTCCAAATGTGTATAGTTCCTTACCCGGATTGAAGCTGGAAGGTATTCAAGCCCACTACCCCACCAAAGATCATATCGCTGATTATTTATCAAGATATACTAAAACCTTTTCTCTCCCAGTTCAATTAGATAACGCACATTACGAAGGTAGAAAGAGAGAATAACATTTTTTTGATAGAAACAAATCGTAAAGAATATAAAGCTAATCAAATAGTTATTGCAACAGGACCTTTTCAACATCCGTTCATTCCAGAGTTCTCTAGTTCTTTATCTAAGAATGTGCTCCAAATCCATTCATCAAACTATAAAAACCCTAGACAATTAAAACAAGGACCAGTATTGGTTGTAGGTGGAGGAAATTCAGGTTCACAGATCGCTGTCGAACTATCAAAAGAAAAACCTGTATATTTATCAGTTGGACATAAATTAAAGTTCCTACCACAGAATTTTGGTGGTAATAGTATTTTTTGGTGGTTTGATAAATTAGGCATATTAAGTGTAAACACAAATAGCAAATTAGGAAATATGCTAAAACATCAACCTGATCCCATTTTTGGTTTTGAATTAAGGTCTTTACTAAAGAATGGTAAAATTAGTTTGAAGCCGAGAGCAAATGCTGTAATGGAAGATCAAATAGTTTTTGAAGACAATAGTAAAATAAAGGTGGCAAATGTTATTTGGTCAACTGGTTTTAGATCACATTATGATTGGATAAAAACCCCTAACATTTTTGATAATAAGGGGAAACCAATACATCAAAGAGGTGTTACATCAATAGCTGGTTTATTTTTTTTAAGACTTCCTTGGCAGTATAGAAGAGGTTCTGCTCTCCTTCAAGGAGTTGGAACAGATGCTGAATATTTAATGAAACAAATATTAATAAATAAGTAACGAATATGTTGAAAAGCAGTGAAATTTTATGAATTCACTGCTCTTCAAAGTTTTTTTCTATTTGTTATTAAACCCAACCTAATAACTGTGCTATTTGAAAAACAATAAATGGAACTAATATGGCTAACACTGTTGGAATTAAGAATGCAAGTAATGTCCATTTTTTACTCTTTGTTTCTTTATAAATATTTAATAATGTTGTACCGCATGGATAATGAAGTAGTGAAAATAACATCATGTTTAACGCAGTTATCCACGTCCAACCTTGATCAACAAAAATTTGTTTTAAATCCACCAAACTATCCACTTCTGTTAATGAACCAGTTGAAAGATAACCCATTAGTAAAATTGGTAATACGATTTCATTAGCAGGTAAGCCAAGAACAAACGCTAATATAATGTAACCATCAAGTCCCAACATTTGACCAAATGGATCAAAGACGCCAACCATATGCATTAAAATACTAGTATCTCCAATGTAAATATTTGCAATGATCCATGTTAATACTGCTGCTGGGGCAGCAACTTTAACTGCTCTAACTAAAACAGTCCATGATTTTGTTAAAGAAGCCCGAATCACAGTATCAAAAAACTTTGGTCGACGATATGAAGGCAATTCTAAAGTGTAATGCGTTGGAACACCCTTTAGTGCTGTTTTTGATAAAACCCAAGATACAAAAAATGTCACGACAATCCCAAACATAACAATACCGACAATGACTCCTGTCGTGACAAGAGATTTTAGTCCTCCAGTAAAACTAGCTGCCATGAATAATGATGCTAATACAATTAAGGTACCCCATCTTCCATTACATGGAACAAAATTATTTGTCAGAATCGCAAGCATTCTTTCTCTCGGAGACTCAATGATTCTAGAAGACATTACAGCCGCTGCATTACACCCAAACCCCATAGCCATTGTCAACGATTGCTTACCATGAGCACCAACATGTTTAAATAAACGGTCCATATTAAAAGCGACTCTCGGAAGGTAACCATAATTTTCTAAAAGTGCAAAAGTTGGAAAAAAAATCGCCATAGGTGGAAGCATAACACTTATTACCCATGTAGAACCCCGATACAATCCTAAAACGAGAAGTCCGTGTAACCAATCTGGTGCTTGAATAGCCTGAAAAAATGTTGTTAGATATCCTTCTATCCACCCAAAAAATTCAGCAAGCAGGGAGGATGGTATATTGGCTCCAGCAATGGTTAAGTAAAAAACAGCCCCTAACATGATGAGCATTATTGGGAAACCCCAAATCGGAGATGTAAAAATGGAGTCTAATTTTTCTGTTCTAACATCCCCTTTTGTTTTTGTATAGGAAACACCTTCGTTACACAATTGATGGCTTCTTTTATATAAATTAGAAACAATTTCATCTCTTAATTCTGGTGTTGATAATTCTTGAGCCTCTATATATAGCTCTTTAATATTCATTATTATGCCTCCTTTACCCTCTTCTCGTTCGTTACACCATTTAACTCCATTCTTTTATTTAACTCATTAAGAAGTGCTTCGTCTCCGTCCAATAACCTTAGAGCTAACCATCTAGATGAAATTTGGTCTTCTACTAAATTGCGAACTTTTGATTCTAATTTACTTATTTTCTCTTCAATCTCTTCGTTATAAGATGTCTGTACAGGATTACACTCAATTTTTCTAGTGACGATTCGATCAAGAGTATCTAAAAGCATTGGGAAACCAGTCTTATTACGAGCAGATATTTTGATAACAGGAACTCCAAGTCGCTTTGTTAAAAGAAGCTCATTTATTTTAATACCTTTCTTCTCTGCTTCATCGATCAAGTTAATACAAATCACCACATTGGTTGTCATTTCTAACACTTGCAACGCTAAATTAAAGTTACGTTCTAAAGATGTAGCATCTAGCACGACTAGTGTTACATCGGGTTTTTCAAATACAATATAATTACGAGCTACTTCCTCATCAGTTGAATTTGAAAAGAGTGAATAAGTTCCAGGTAAATCAATCATTTTGTAAGTCTTATCTTTATGTCTTACTGTTCCCTCAGCTAATGAAACAGTTTTACCAGCCCAGTTACCTGTATGTTGTCTTAGACCAGTTAAGGCATTAAACAATGTACTCTTTCCAGTATTAGGATTTCCAGCCAAAGCAATTCGATATGAATTAGCCATTCTACATCAACTCTCCTTTAATTTTCATACTTTCCTCTTTTCTTAAAGCAACCGTTGTTTGACTAACACGAAATGCGATCGGATCACCTAATGGACTTTTTCTAACCACTTCAACTATAGCCCCTGGGACAAACCCTAAATCTAATAAACGCCTTCTCATAACACCTTCCAGTAATAACGAAGTGATTTTAATAAAGTTTCCTTTTTTCCCTTGATATAATGAGATTTTTTTAGTTATATCCATATATCTTTCCCCTCACCTTTTATTTTTCCTTAGTGCAACTTTAATGTAAAAAAAAGGTCCATTCCAATCATAATATAATCTTAATTACTTTTTTTAGCGTTTAAGGAATAAAGAAGATTACGTAATGCTTCACCTAATTGCTTTTCACCAAAATGACCAATTTCACGGTCACATATATCAACTTTTTCATTGGTCAAATAAGCATAAATCTGGTTACAGTTACACCTTTTCATCTCAAGCCATTCTCCGTCACCTAAATTAAAGGCAATTCGAACTCCCATCTTCATCATCTTCCTTCCACAAAGTTATATTATTTTATAGAATGACAAGCTGTGCAATACTTGTTTATACAATCAAACAATCTTTACTACTGCTTATTTTTTTTCCTTAAGCCAACTTATGTTATTATAATATGAATATATTTACATATTGTCAAATTAATTTCAAATAAAACTGCCCTTTATTTCGTAAGAACCTTCATCCACTCTTTCCATCAACATGCTCTAAGCTTTCGTCTTATGTCCGTTTTGCATACTTCTTAATATCTCTGATTTTAAAGTGATTTCCCCAGCCTTGAATAAGTTGATTTATATTAAGGATTCTATATTCCATACTTACTCACCAGTTACTGTTTGTGAGTCTTTTAATTTATCCTCAAATCTCTTCTTGGTTTTCTTCGGCACTTAAACCTGGGTATTCTTCCACATTTGATAGAAGCTCTTTCCTTACGTTCCTTAAGCTTTTCCACTGCATTTTCGATGAACTCAGTCATACTCTTTTTATCCGTTCACCGGGTTTGTGGCTTATAAAGTATGTTACAGTGAGTAGACCGAGGGAACCTCCCCCTTAGTCTCTCTCAGAACCGTACGTGAACCTCTCAGCTCATACGGCTCCCATTATTCATCGCCGGCAGTATTCCATATTTCCAATGGGCGAATAACTTGCGTTCTCGCTGTGCAATAGTACCTATCCAATATTCTGCTCTTCTTCGTTGTTTTCGCTTCTTATATTTTCGGCGAACCACATTTTACTAAGCAGCTGTTGATGTATCGCAATACGCTATACATTTCTGATTTATAGAAATGTCCGTAATAATTAATCAAATCCTTGGATTTCCTTATTAAACATGTTGGAGATATCCCACAAGGTTTTATCTACTTTGAGCTGTAATCGCCACCTTCTCACTTCTTTTCTTTCTGATTGCTTTCTTTGCCTTATCGGCAATAGCTGGCAAGAAGTTTGTGAAGAATTTTCCATATTTGTTCTTTGAGTGTCTTGGACGATATGTGTATCCTAGAAAAATGAAAGAAGTAGTCGGATAGTTCCATTGCCTATCATCATCTTTACAATAGACAATTTTCGTTTTATCCAAGTTCAACTCTAGTCCAAACAATTGAAATCTTTCTTCCAGTCTTCGTTGAAGGTATTTGGCTTGTTTCAATGAAGCACAGTGTGCTATTCCATCATCGGCGTATCTCGCCCAAGGAATACTTGGAAATTCTTTCGCCATAAAATCATCAAATGTATAATGAAGAAATAGGTTCGCAAGAACTGGACTGATGACCCCTCCTTGCGGAGTGCCAGAAGTCCGCTCTATTAACGTTCCGTCCTCCATTTGAAAAGGTGCAGTTAGCCATCTTTGTATATATAAGATGACCCATTCTTGATTTGTATGACGTTTTACCATTTCAATGAGGTAGTCATGTCGGATATTATCAAACAGTCCCTTAATATCGAACTCTAACATCCAGTCTCTCCGCCAACATCTTTTCCTTGTAGCCTCGATCGCTTGAATTGCCGATTTATTTGGTCGATATCCATAAGAATCTTCATAAAACAATTTCTCCACTGTTGGTTCGAAATATAGTTTCGCAACCATCTGTGCCACTCGGTCTTCGACTGTAGGAATTCCAAGTGTTCTTGTTCCACCATTCTTTTTGGGTATCGCAACTGCTTTTACTGGTTTTGGAAAATAGCTTCCAGAGGACATACGATTCCACAGTTTATATAGATTATTTTTCAAGTCTAGTTCGTTTAATAGATTGTTCATCAATTCCGTATGTCCCTTTGTTGGCTTTTACTCGCTCAAATGCAGTCATTACTGCGTTCTTTGAAATACTAAACGGTTTAGCTTCTCGCATAGGTTCCTCCTCCTTTCAAAGTTGACCTATCTTTGAAACTAAATAACTTGGGTTCTTCGCTCTACTTCTATTACAGAAGTTTCATCACTACTACAACCCAATCTGCCCCTATGACTGCATCGGTACTCTTTTCTTGTGGGTCTTCCACTTGAAATACTCCCTTAACATCAGCCCGTAGGTTCCCACGTTCCGTACAAACGCCTGTGTTATGTTCATGCCACCTTTATGCCGCCCACCACTTAGACAGTAAACAGGTTTCCTCTAAGCTCATCCAGGTTAACGACTACCCCCTGGTTTTGATGGAGTCTCTACGCTTTCGACATTTCCGTAAGTGGTTCACATGCTCGTTCATCTCCATAACACGCACTTGACAGCTTTCTACTGCCTTTTCCTTAACGCTCAATACCATAGCTTTTGACTACAGCACCTTAAGTTAGTTTGAAGTCTCCACCTGTATGGCGACTCCGACGGGCCCACCGTCATCATTTGTACAGCATAGCTGCTTTGAATAGTCTCGCTACTTACGCACACTTTCGTGGCGCACCATCGTCTGCATATCTAACAAATTGGTTACCTCGATTCTCTAACTCTTTGTATTTACCATATTTAATCAGTTGGACACTCTCTTCACCATTTTCCTTTAAATATAGGAGAGTAGCTATTATATCTTTCGCATCAACTCCTGCTACTCCTTTATTTCGTTTAACCCTTTCAAATTAGATTACCCTTCTCCAATATCTTCTCGATTAATGTTTTAGTAAGTTTCATATTGATCCTATGTTATTAAGGTTGCACAAGTGTAACTCTAATCTATTGAAGGTGCCCAATATACTCACTCTTCAATAGTCTTTAATTGGCTGTGTTATTGTTATCTTGTAAATGGACTCTAACATAGTTGCTCCTTTCGTCCGTCCTTATCTGTCCCTAAGGGTTGATACTATGACATATACTTCTCATAGTTCGGTTACTTATCACGAAGTAAGTTCTCTGTTGAGGTACTAAGGGATCTCGCAGTGTAAGTTCATTATTCCTATTCATCGGGAGAGATTTTGAACTTAACCTTGTTTTGGGTTCGTATACCCAGATCGTCTAGAGCTTCCTTCAGATTCCATTGTTTTCGACTAATGGTTCGAATATTCCAATGCACATAACCCACTTTCACCGTCTAGTTGATGAACCATGCCTGGCACACAAAAATACCTGTGTAGATAAAATCCTACACAGGTTATGGAAATTCCTATAAATTTGTCAACAGCCCCTTTATAGGCAGCCAGTTCTTTTATCGTATTATAATTATGGGGTTGGAGTAGGCTTTGAATATTCATCATTTTACATTACCGATTTTTGAAAAGATTTCTTAACTTGTTTTACCCTCTTGATAATTAAGAAAGGATTGTGATCAATTTCTAGACAAACTCCACATTTTGTCCTAGATCATCCCTTACCATTGCACAATTTTACTTATTCTTATAAACAAAGCAATCATAATTATATTTATGAATTACTGATTTGTCACAACCAGAATATCAAAGGGTATTCTCAAGTTAGTCCTTATTTTTAGCAGCAGCAGCGTATATTATAAATGACAAAATAGTTTGGAAGACGATTACAACTTGACCTGGAGCCTCTACGGCCATGACTATCCAGCCAAAAAACCAGCCCTTGATAAGGCTGGTAAGCCTATCAAGGCTATCATGCCCGACCCTCCAAGTAAAGTTGTAATAAAGCGGAATAACAAATGTACATGCTTAAACGATCATTTCTGTACATTTCTTAAATTAGCATTTGTATATATCACCACTTGCATAATTTCAGGTTTATCTTTAAGGAATTTTAATTTAACGAATAATAAGATAGAGCAAGGTATTGATATAATTAAATAATAACTTAGATGAGGTTTGTTCTTGAATTGAAAATGAGCTTAAGGAACTTTATCTTTTATAGCTAAATTGAAATATAGGGAAAATGGAGTGATCTTTATTTTTTGATTAAGAATTACTTCTCAGGGGAATAGACTTGTTAATCGAAAATAGCATGAATACGTTATTCTTGAACATGATATTTTTAAAAAAATGATTCATGAAATTATTAACAAGGGTATAAAAGAAGTTTCAAAGTATATTTACCTTTTGACCCAGCCTCATTACTTTTCACTTCCTCTCGCACACTGTCCCTGTTTATTTCCTCCTTGGTAGTTTGTAACTATTATAATTAATACGGAAGTTCTTCCCTATGCTTTGTTAACCATTTTTTGAAGTAACCCTTAATTTTGCTCTTTTCAAAATCGTCCTCTAGGAGTGGAGGTAATCTATGTCCTTTTCGATACTCATAGATATCATCCATCTTTTTGAATAGAGTTGTTTGCATTTCATCTTTAATATGATCGATTTCTTCTTTGGTACTAACCTTACTCTTATTAATAACTTCTAAAAAGTAATCGTACAAGCTTTCTAGATCCTTTATGTCCTGTTCCGTTCTCTCTTTTAATCGACTATCAACATTACCGATGGCTAACTGCAGCAAAGAGTTATCAAGATCTTTTTCATAGGTTGATTCTGCATAATTATTTTCTATAGCACTCACAATATAACCAGCTAAATTAGCAAGCCCTTTATCCTCCATACGAAGGACATAACGCAAGTTTTCCTCAATGTACTTTGGCGGATAGTTCTTAACTAGTTCTACTGCTTTTTCCCGTCTAATTTCCTTAGTAATAAGGAGGTTAAGAATGGTTTGAATATCATAATCTAGAGACTCTTCATCTATCGTTTTATTGATATTATTCTGGTTTTTATAGATATAAAACACAAATGAATGTATGGAGCGTCCGACTTTCTTATGTACCTCATATTCAAAGCGAATATCTGTCTTTTCAGCAATTTCCTTCTTCGCTTTTTCAAGTACTACTGCTCTGAAATTTTTCATTAGGTTTAATTTATCATCAGGAATAGCCAGCATCTCTCTCAATTCCTTTACTTCCATGATCCGTTTACCAAAACGTTCTCTTTCTTTAAGCAGCTCATAAATTCTCCAGGAATATTCTGACCTTAATTTTAAAACATTATATAGCTGATACTTTGTATATGATTTAAGGTTAATAAGGAATTGAGCTAAATCATCAGAGAGTTTAATCGTAATTTGACCTTCATCATAACTCGCCCGTTGTACCCAATAGATATCGTCAATCACAAACTTATTGTTTTCTTTAGCCCGAGTTATAGTAAGAGGTTTACTGTTTAAACCATTTACCGTTTCTCTTATTCTTTCATAAAAGCCCGATTCCGATATGCCAAAGAGATTGGCTAAATCTTTTGTTTGCAAAACATAAGTCTTTAAATCTTTATCTTCTGGTTGTACTAATGAAACTAGTGCATATAATAAACGTCTTTCATTTATTGATAGATTTTGTTTTGTATTAACAAGGGCGTTTGATTGATTGACCCAGTAATATGGCTTTAGATCAGCTTCTATTAGATCTTCATCAAAAGATAGTTGTTCAACTTGCGTTACCACAGTCATTTCAATCCTCCTAAACCTTAACTATCTCCAATATAATACAAAAAAACACAAGATTCCATACTAAGTTACATAGCTAAAATTAAGTAAACAATATGTCTATAAATTCGGTGTATAAAATTAATTTATAATAGAATGATATGTCTACCTTTCCGGTGCTTCGAAATTACTAACTAATCATAATCTAAATCCATATAGCTACTTTTTCGGTACTGTAATCTTTTAATTTAAAAATTATAATATACTATATAGCTATATATTCGGTGCTGAAATTTTTTTAGGGTTAAGGAAATATAGCTACTAATTCGGTACTACATAGAGTTATTGCTTCAGCAAAGAGTAAATATTGCCTTGAAAAAAGCATTTGAAGGAAGCTATTTAAGATATATCTACCGAAAAGGTAGACATATCTTATTAAAACATAGAATAAGATATGAGTGGCATGTTTACTATTGGTCTATATATCTACTATTTCGGTGTAACGATACTCTAAAGTGACAAGTTTATAAAATATTACCGTTCTAGTAGACATATATAATGTAAAATGTTAAGGAAAAAAACTAATATGTCTACCCTTTAGGTAAATCAACATACAATAGTGTAAGAATTAAAAGAAGATGATCCTAAAAATAGGGTCTATACATCTCCCTTTTAAGATCAACAGATATAAATCTATTATTCCACCGTTTTTATAGCTATATTTAGATATTTTAAAAGTCTCATACCGAATTAATAGACATATAACACTTTTTAAATAGACATATATCCACTTATATACTAGACATGTAACATCGTATTAGTAGCCATAACCACCGTTTTAATAGACTTATAGTACCGTTTTAATAGACATATAAGATGTTGAACCTTACTCTCCCAAGAGCTAATTTTACCTATAAACAAATAACAATTTAAAAACAAGAAAACAATATATTAAACAGTTTAAACATACATACCTAAAAATAAGTATAATGCATAATATTATACTTACCCATCTTAAAAGATATCCATATATACAAGTCGAATCTTAAAATAATAGATTCTAAATACTATAAACTTAAGTTTACTCCTAATATTCTAAATAGGAATGGAACTAATTACTTCAGGTTCCCAAATATGAAGAAAGTAACGACACGAATTCATAAAGAAGCCTCGCTCAAAAAAAGGGTAATTATCCGGAAACAATAGGAAGGTCGGTTTCAAAGAAACAAATAATATCGATTATTCAGCTAAACATTCCAAGTAAGAAGCGAAGGGATTAATCAACTATCGAAAAGGCTACAGGTTCATAAGATTATCGAAAGTAATTCAAAAAACTATTGGAAATATATTGAAGGTTTTTATATACATTGAGTTGTAACCGCCAGTCTCTCATTTCTTTTCTGATTGCTTTCTTTGCCTTATCGGCAATAGTCAGCAAGAAGTTTGCGTAATAATTTTCATATTTATTCTTTTGTGTCTTGGTCGAAATGTGTATCCTAGAAAATCGAAAGAAGTAGTTGATTAGTTCCATTTCCTATCAACATCTTTACAATAGACAATTATTAGTTTCTACAGGTTTAACTCCAATCAAAATAGTTGAATCTTTCTTCCAGTCTTCGTTGAAGACGCTTGTTTCATTGAAGCACAGTATGCTATTCCATCATCGGCGTATCTTGCCCAAGAAGTCTCAGAATTCTTTCGTCATAAAATTACCAAATGTATATTGAAGGAATAGGATCGCAAGAACAGCACTTATAACTCCTCATTGCTGAGTGCCAGTTCACTCCGTTAACGTTCCGTCCTCCATTTGAAAAGATATAGTTAACCATCTATTTATTTATAAGATGACCAATTCTGGATTTGTATAACGTTTTACCATTTCAATAAGGTAAAGTCATATCGGATATTATCAATTAGACCGTTAATATCGATCGAACTCTAACACCTAGTCTTTCAGCCAACTTCTTTTCCTTGTAGCCTCAGTTGCATGAATTTCAGATTTATTTGGTCGGTATCCATAAAAATCATCATTAACAATTTCTCCACTGTTGGTTCAAAAATATAGATTCGTACCTATCTGTGCTACTCGGTCTTCGACTGTAGGAATTCCAAGTGTTCTTGTTCCACCATTCTTTTTTGGTATAGCTACTGCTTTTACTGGTTTTAGAAATTAACTCCCTGAGGACATATGATTCCACCCTAGCCCCTCCTATAAGCTCGTCCTAGGTTAACGACTACTCCCTAGTCTTGATGGATCCCTACGCTTTCGATATTTTCATAAGTGGTTCACATAATCATTCATCTCCATAACACTCACTTGACAGTTCTTGACGCCCTTTTCTTTACGCTCAATACCCTAGCTTTTAACTACAGCACCTTAATGTAGTTTGAAATTACAACCTGGATGGCGACTCCGAAGGCTCCATCGTCATCATTTGTACAGCATAGCTGCTCTACTCACACACACTTTCGTGACGCACAGTCGTCTGCATAACGAACGAACCGCAACTCTCTTTTCTCCAACTCCTTCTCAAGCTCATCTAAAACGATATTTAATAAAAGAGGCTGAGCGGTTCCCCTTGATTAGTATTTCAGTGTTTCGACTGAAAAGTCCCTTTTCGATTACAACTGACTGTAGATACCTCCGTATTAATTGAAGAACTTTTGGATCATCTATACGAAAGCTTAGTATCCTCATAAGCCGGTCATTCTTCACTTTATCGAAGAATTTCTCTAAATTAATGTCCACTACCCACCTATTTCCTACTTTGATGTAACGTTTAGCTTGTCGGACCGCATCATGACCACGATTGTTCGGTCTAAAGCAGTAGCTTTGCTTGGAGAATAAGGGATGAAATTCCTTGTTGAGTGCTTCCGCAATAGCCTGTTGGATAAGGTATCTATCACTGTCGGAATTTCGATTCGACGTAAGGGGTGTGTAAGGTAGGTACCATTTATAAGTTCTTAAGGTTTTCCATTGTTCTATGAGATGAGACCATAGGTTCTTTACGCTTTCTTATCTACACAACGGCATCTCCTTTATTTCGTTCCACTCCTTTCGTGTGCACATTAACGTTTTGATGTTATAAGATTCGTTCCAACATAGATATCAACTCCTACGTGAATCAGTCATACTTCTAGTGTGATATTACTTTCAGCCTTTCTATTGTCCCTAGTTGATTCACAACTGTCTCCATTAGGATTAATGTTTCTGTTAGTCAAGTAACACATACGCCAAGTGCTGATTCTCCTAAAATGATTCAGCACTTCCCCCATTAACTCTAGTTACCATTGGAACTATGAATTCTGGCTGTTCAGGAATTTATCGCTAAATAGGTTACCGAGTGTTACAGGCTTATCAGTCAGACCTCCTTGGGTAAGAGTACAATCTTTCCCTCCATATATTGTAAATGTCAAGCTAACGATGTACAATTTTGATCGTTTAAGAATGTACAAAATTAATCATCATCTTCTTTTTGTAAATGATCCTTAATTCTATAAGAGGGACCAACAATATTGACAACTGTTGCGTGGTGTAATACACGATCTAATATTGCATTCGCTAATTTAGAATCCTGGAACACCGCATCCCACTCTTTAAAGCTAATGTTTGTAGTTAAGATTGTACTTTTCTTTTC
>NZ_JBLUOI010000105.1:0-13240 GCF_048059995.1 Metabacillus sp. YM-086
GCACGCCGCCAGCGTTCGTCCTGAGCCAGGATCAAACTCTCCAATAAAGAGTTGATAAAGCTCATAATTAAATCTTTTTAAAACGTTGACGTTTCTGTTTTGTTTAGTTTTCAAAGAACTACTTTAGCTGAGGACTTCATCAGCGACAAAAACTATTGTATCAGGTAATTTCTCTGTTGTCAACTTCTATGAATCGTTTTTCTCAAGCAAGAAAACTTAATATCATATCTCGTAACAACAAATAATATCTTACCACTTCATTTCGTAGAAGTCAACACATTTTTTGAATTGTCATTCTAGAAAAATGCACTTCTATTCATGTCTCTAAAAACACGTTTTGAAGAGACGAATAACATCTTATCACTTAATTCAAATGAAGTCAATAAAATTTTTTGTGCATTTTAAATCAACAACTATAGATTTAAGATTATTTTCTTAAAAGGGAATAAACATAAGTATCATATGCTTTTCCACCCTGGTACATATACTCCTTTAATACCCCCTCTTTTTGAAAACCAGCTTTTACTAATAATTTATTCGATGCTTCATTTTCAGTAAAGACAACGGCACCGATACGATTTAAGTCTAGCTTTTCAAACCCGTAAGATATGACGATTGAAAGTGCTTCTGCGGTGTAGCCTTTCCGCCAGTGGCTTGGATGTATTTCGTAGCCTATTTCTGCTCGCTTATGTTTAGGAGACCAAGCGTTAAAGCCAATGGTTCCAATGATACCTTCGGCTTCTCTTCTTTCAATACCCCATCTTATGCCTCTTTTTTCTCTATAACTATTCGAGAAAAAATCTACGAAACTTTCTGCTTGTTCAATTCTTTCTAATGTTTCTTGTCCGTAAAAGCGTGTAACATTTTCATTCGAAAAACAAGCAAAAATCCCTTTTGCATCTTCTTTTGTTATTTCTCTTAATATTAGTCGATCTGTCCATAAAGTCGGAAACATATGAACACTCCCTCTATTTACTTATAAGATGTTGTCTCTTGATTTTGTTAGGGACAAATGAAACATTCCCTAAAACAATGCCGAATAAAATAATGAAAACTCCTACCCATTGTATCCATATCACTTGTTCTGATAAAACAATCATAGAAAGTAATACCGCTACTGGCAACTCAGAAGCAGTTAAAATCGAACCTGCTCCAGGACCTATTTGTGGCATACCTATTGAAAATAAAATTGGCGGAATCACTACGCCAAATAACCCTAAAAGAATTCCATAAGGAAAGATATCAATAAGAGTATGAGCTCCCATCCATGATAATGGATTAGTTATGACTAATACAATGATCATTGCTCCTGTAGAAAGCAGGGCGCTACGTTGTAAAGTAGGTACTTCATTTTCAACCAAACTGCTAATTAATAGGAAAAGTGAATATGATAATGCTGCAAGAATTCCCCAAACTATGCCTGCCATATCAATTGTTTTTTCTCCTGACGTAAATATGCCGGCTGCAAAGATCGAGCCAAGTAACACAATAATAATAGAAGATATCTTTTTCGTCGATGGTTTATTCTTTAACAACATCCATTCGACAATAGCTCCAATCCATATAAACTGAAATAAAAAGATAATAGCTAGTGAAGCATCTAATGTTTCTAATGAATAGTAATAAAAAATTCCTGTTAACCCCATGGGCGTACCACCTAGAAGTAACTTAGCCATTTGGCTAAAGCTTAGCTTTTGCTTGTGAACAAATAATGTAAGGATCCATATTATAATTGTTCCAATAATAAACTGACTACCTGTAACTTCAAACATATTAAATCCAGATTTATATGCAAGCTTTACAAAGGTTGAAAGGACTCCAAAACTGCAGCCTCCTAAAAATACACACAAAACATAAACCCATACTTTCATCTTGATTCTCCTTATTTAAGAATTTGGACAAATAAAAAGCCACACAACTATCCTCTTGGATAATTGTGTGGCGAAAAAAGAGATAATATCTTTAAAAATCCACATCATAAGAATTTTAGCTATTTATTTCAATCGTATTATAACAATTATACAGAAAAGATAATATATTTCATTATTTTATCAGGAAAAACCTCATTAAGTTTAAGAAATACAAATTTCTTAAGGTTTTAAAATAACTGTACCTATAGTTTTACGGGATTCAATTAGTTCATGAGCTTTTATAACTTCTGAAAAAGGAAAAACGTGTTTTATGTGTGGTTTTAATAAATTGTTCATCATTAATCCAAACATATACTCCAACCCTTCTCTTACCAACTCAGGTCGGTTAGATAATAAATGTGCAATATTAAATCCAATGATGGTTTTGTTGGAAAGTATATTGACTAAATTTAAACGGTCCCAAGCTTGTTCCTTTGCGCTCGATGATCCTATATATAATAGCCTTCCAAATTGACTAAGAACTTTAATACTTCCTTCCATTACATCTCCCCCCACTGATTCCAGTATTAGATCTACCCCATTACCATTAGTTGCCTTAAGTACTTCTTCTGGCCATCCTGTTTCACTGTAATTGATCCCAACATTTGCCCCTATCGAAAGAGCATAATCAATCTTCTCCTGAGAACTTGCCGTTGCAATGATTTTTTTTGCGCCAAATGCCTTTGCCATTTGTATGGCCAAGTTCCCTAACCCTCCACTTCCTGCATGGATTAAAACAATTTCTCCTTTTTTCATGTTTCCTACTGTTTTTAATGCATGATAGGCTGACTGACCTTGAGTTAGTAGTGTTGTGGCAATCATAATGTCGATCTGATCTAGTAAAGGAACTAACAAACCTTCTGGTACCGCTACATATTCTGCATATGAGCCATTAGGAATTTGCGCCATTACTTTTACCTGTTTGGAGATTGAAGTAACTCCATTGCCTACTTCAATTACTTTTCCACTAACTACTCCCCATTGTCCAATCGTATTGGGTAACTGAAGAGGAAAAGGATAAGTGCCTTTTCTTTGTTGTATTTCCGAATAATTGAGAGCAATATTTTCAACTTTAATAACCACTTCGTTTTCCTTAGGGACTGGCTTCTTAGTTTCCTCAATTTGTAAAACTTCTGGTCCACCAAATTCATATAATTTTACAATTTTCATTATTATCCCTCTTTGTATCATTTTATATATAACATGTTATATATAACAATATAAAATATTGTATTGCAGATTTCAATACTTTTTTGCAAAAAAAGGAAAATGAAAAAAAGCCAGCTATTTGCTGACTTTTTTCATATATTGAAACATATAAATTAATTTAAAACAGTTATACATTCTTCAGCCCACTCAATTTCAGCTTTTATCATCTTCATAGATTTTTTAACAGAAAAAGTCCAGTATTGTTTTTCACTTTGATAAGGTCCATTCTCGATACTTTCTATAACTTTTTCCAAGTAAAAAAGTGTTTCCTTTTTTTCTTTGATAAAAGCTTTTAACTGAAATATTAATTCATCTTTTTCAAGATGCGAACCAAAGAAGACTCTAAGACCTACTTCATCTTTAAAAATCGTATTAACATGATTTGGACCTTTATTTAACCACTGTAGAAATTCCCCTTCACCCTTTGGTGTTAACCTATATATCTTTTTATCTGGTCTGGCCTCTTGCTGTTCTACATAAGACAAAACACTTTCATTAGCTTCAAGCTTTCCTAAATCGCGATAAATCTGACTTAAGTGAGCAGGCCATAAACATTTTATTGTTGAATCAAACGCATTTTTTATTTCATACCCGGTCATGTCTTTATGAGTTAGCATTCCCAATATTGCATAAGAAATTGACAATTCCCCAACCACCTTTTAGTTCCTTACTAAAAGTTTTATACAACTTGATAAATAATGTCAAATTGTATATTAAAATAAAAATGTATTAATTAATAGGATAACAGCTTGTTAGATTTTCTATTACTTTATTTTATTAAAGGTAGCCTCTTTTAGTTGAACAAATCTTTGTTTATCAAATCCCTTCACAATCAACCAGACTGCTAAACTCATTTCATAAACACCAACAGGTAAAGCAATAAATCCTTTTACTGCTGAAAAAGGTTCCACTAAGCCAAACATTTCTAATAACCCGGCTATGAATACTAAAATAGCTGTTATCATCCCAAATATCGCCAGCTGTCTTGGTACCAAATTTGTTTTAAGAAGTAAATAACTATATAGAAAAGTATTTAAGCCTAACATTAAATTTGGTCCTAACAATGCAGTCCAACGGTAAAATGCTTGCAGCATTGATCCTACAGCAAAGAGATTCTCTGAACTACCCGTGTTTCCATTATTCATACTAATACTCAATAAACCTAATATACTGATCATACCGATAGAGATAAAAACAGCTTCCATAAATCGAAAACAAAGGTAACCTAAAGCAATATGTTCATTAAACCGGCGTATATATGGGAATAGCATTATTGCAGTTCCAACCACAGACACTACGAGCAAAAGGTCGTTAATTACTCCAATCAACACACGGCTTTCTACACCATTTGTCACAGCCATATACCCTTGTTCAGACATAACTGGCCCATATAAGATAACAGCTATAACTGAACTAATCGCAGCCACTATATAAAAAGCACCTAATATCTTTGCATTTATTTTGTCTTGTGACATTTCTTTTCCTCCTCAAAAATTTTCTATGCTATACTTAATAACGAACAATTCCGAATATTTTATAAAAGGAGTTATCATGGACTATTATGATGTAATAGAAAATGCCCTGATCTACATTGAAGATCATCTTCACCAACCATTATCATTGGAATCTGTTGCTAGTACCTTCCACATGTCAAAATTTTATTTTCATAGACTTTTTTCTGCCATGATGGGATCCTCACTAAATCAATACATACTATCCCGAAGATTAAATGCATCGCTAAGATTAATGTCAAACGAAAACCTTTCCTTAACAGATATTACTTATCAACTAAACTTTGGAACTCCATCATCATTCTCCCGTGCGTTCAAACGTCAATACGGTATAGCTCCAAGTACTTTCCTTAAAGGAAATGACAAAACGATCGCTCAAGTACCAATTCCTTCAGTGGTAAAAAGACCCCTGAAAAACATCAACGGCGATCTTGTCACTGATTTCACCCTAACTGAATTTGAGACAATTAGACTATGTGGGATAGCCTTTGAAGTTGATCTTACAACCGATTACAAGACAAAGATTCGCTCTTATTCAGAAACGCTACTAAATAACATTAATAACACAATTAATGGTTCTTGCTATGTTATCTATTCAAACTGTCAGCCAAATTCAACCCGTTTCAAGGTTTTGTTCGGTGTTCCATCCGATATCAAAATTGATCAACCTTATTTTTTCACAATTGATGTACCGGAACTCTTTTGTGCCAAGTTCAACTATTCGGGTGATATTCTGGATATAGGTGATATTCTAAAAACTGATTTTGCCAGGTTTTTAAAGATTTCTAAGCAAGAACCCGAGAATTCGGATATTGAGCTCATTCAAGTTTTTGATAACATTCACCATCTAAATTCGGCCTATCACATTTACACACCTATTAAAAAACTACCTATAGATTTTGATGACTAATCATGCTCCTTTCTTTTCATCAAGTTGTTTTATTGATATTAAGATATCATTGAAGAAGGGATAAGACTTTCCAAATCTTGCTTTATTTAGTAACCTGTCTGTCACATAATCAAACAGACAGGTTAAAAGTCTGTCTCTCTACGAAAAAACTTCTCCTGCAATCTCATAATAATTTTATTTCTCTACCACCAACAACAACCTTTCCCTATTCACTATTTAGAGTTAAAATAATATTGTTTTGTTGAAATAACATTATGTTAGAGAAAAGAAGGTACGATTAATTATGAAATATCTTTCTTCATCCGCAACAATCTTTGCATCTTTGCAATGGTTGTTTTTTATCTTTGCGAATACAGTCGTTGTACCAATTTCTATTGGGACAGCATATGAGCTACCATATGCTGAAATATCTGTTATCCTTCGTAGTTCTCTTATCTTTACGGGAATTGCGTGTTTATTACAGGGATTGATCGGACATCGTTATCCTCTGATGGAAGGACATTCAGGCGTTATGTGGAGCTTAATGCTTAATTTATCTATGATTGCCTCATCAACAGGTACAAGTCTTCAAGAAATCGGTGGAGGTATTGCAAGTGGTATGCTGCTTGCAGGGGTGGTTGTACTCATTTTAGGTTCACTAAGGTTAATATCTTATATTCAAAAAGTGTTCACACCTATGGTCATGAGTGTTTATCTGTTTTTATTAACCTTTCAATTAATTCTCATCTTTTTCAAAGGGATGTTAAAAATGACCCCTGAAGGAAAACTAGATCTCCCGATTAGTCTTTTTTCACTGGGGGTTGTTTTGTTAGTATTCTTGCTCAAAATTAAAGGAAAAGCAGTTATTAGTAACTTTGCCATATTAATTGGGATTGTGATTGGATGGATTTTTTATATAATCCTTTTCCCAGCAGAGCAAAATTTGATGACTCAATCAAGCACAGATTTACACCTCTTTCCTTTAGGAGCACCAAACCTGAATATAGGAATCATCGCTATTACCTTTCTAGCAAGTATAATAAACCTAAGTAATACGATTGCATCTGTCACGACATCGTCAGCTATGTTTCATGATGAATATTGTCAAAATCGTTTTGATCGTTCTTATTTACTTAATGGTGCTTATTCCATTGTCGCTGCTTTATTCGGATTAGTTTCTTACGCGCCCTTCGCTTCCTCAATTGGCTTTTTAGAGAGCACTCGGATCTTTCAGTTACGACCATATCTGATTGGCGGCGGGTTAATGATCTTGTTAGGAAGCGTTCCTTTTTTAGGGAACTTACTAGCAACACTTCCCGTTACAGTAGGAAATGCTGTACTGTTCGTGGCCTATTTTCAATTATTCGGAACTTCTTTAAGAAGCATCCGAGATCAAACGTTTAATTCTATTACCATTCACCGCTTAGCTGTTCCTGTTTTAGTAGGAGTTTGTATTATGAATATGGATCCGGAATTGTTCACCACATTACCAACATTAATTCGTCCTCTCATTTCGAATGGATTTATTATGGGCGTATTACTGTCCATCTTTTTAGAAATGTTTGTAAAATGGGAACCTGAAAAAATCTCAATGAATGAAGTAGAGGTCTAAATACAGAAAGCAGGTACGTTCGCTATAGAATGTACCTGCTTTTCTATTGACTTAAATTAATGAGACTTAAGGAACTCCATAAGACCCTTATCAGTTTCTTGAGATGCATGACCAAGCCAAATTAAGTGCCCCCATGTATCGAGTAGATATAATTTAGAAGAAGGAATGTTTTCATGTGCAAAGGAGGAATGCTCCAATGGAACAGAACCATCATGTTTACTATGCATAATGAGAGTTGGACAAACTATCGCTTGAAGGTGCTGAATAGACACCTCATTAACCTGAGCTAAGTCAATGAAAAAACCATAACGGGATCGCTGACGATTGTTCATTTTTCTTATAGCTTCAATATCTTCCTCGTTAAACTTTTCCTTTGCTTCTCGATATGACAGTTTACTAAATGACGGAAACATTTGCTTAAATATAAACCGCGGGAATAAATTATTCATAGAAGAAATAAGCTTCCATGTGTATTTTTCAGTATTGGGACGAAACAGTATTTTGGCAGCTTTATATTCTTTATCCTTTGGAGTAAGCCATTCTTTTGTAACTGCAGATTGTAACGTGAGTGTAGAAACATATTCTGGATAATGTGCAGCAAAATAGATTCCACTAGGACCACCTGCAGAGATGGCCAGTAAATGAACCTTTTTTATACTTAAATGATCTAATAGCTTACTGTAATATTCACACGACTTTGAAAGACTTGTTCCTATTTCCTTAGATGTTTCTCCATAACCTGCTCTTGAAGGGATAATGAAAGAAAAACCGTTATCAACCAGTCCCTTAACACCAAATTCTTCAAAACAGTTTGAATGTCCACCGTGGAATATAAGTACAGGCTCTCCCTCACCAAGTATAGAATATTCAATGCACATTCCTTCTGATGTATACTTTTCTATTCGTCTCTCCATTTAACCGTCTCCCTATCATGCATTCATAATCCAACTCAAGCTTCAACTTAACCTAGGAAGATTTCTCCAAAAGTGGATATTTTCCTCTTTTTATTAAAAAAGCACACTTCATTAAATGTCTCTACTTATTCTAAATTGACCCTTTCTTCATAACTCATCAATGTAAAATGACTATGAAGTTCCTTTTCACCAACTGATATTCTAATTGACAAGTCCTTCGTTCGTAAAACAAAATCTTTAACTCCTATAAATTCAGATTCTGCAATTAAATAAAATTCTGTACCCTTTTTCAACCCTTTATACTTTTTCTTCAGCTTATACACTTTCATCTTCTACCTAACTACTCCCTTTAAGAGACTCATCATCGAAAACAAAATGAGAGCTACGCATTTCTTATATACATTCCTTCACAATAGTATTTTTCAAAAATAACAACAGCCATTACAATTTCATTCAAATCTAAAGTGATTCCTAAGGAACTTTTTGCACATTTCTTCTTAAATGATCTTACCAGGAACTGGCGAAGAAAGATTGATCATTGTATAAGGCTCACCATACTCCATAGACGAATCAATAAACTGTTCCAGTAATTGATAGGATGCAGTCACCACCTTAACAAGATAACTATATTCCCCTGTCAGTCTATGACATTCAATAACGAGGGGACTCTCTTTACAGAATTCCCTAAATGCCTTGCACCTGTGGGTTTTAATTAATATAAATGCTCTAACTGTTTTTTGTAATTTTTCTGGATTAACTTGTGCCTTATATCCTTCAATAATGCCTTGATCTTCTAGCTTTCTTACCCTCTCGGTAACTGCAGGAACAGACAAGGAAACTTTCTGTCCTAACTCCGTCATTGAAATTCTACCTTCCACTTGCAAAATATCCAGAATTCTACGGTTAACATCATCCATAACTGTTCACCTTCATTTTTAATTTAAAATCAGATAATTTCCTTTTCTATTTAAGAATATCAGTCCAAACTCCTTAAAAAAAGCATGTGTTCTTAATTCTTTTTCAAATAAAATTAGCCTATATCATGTTAGGAGGTATTAATGATGAAATCAACTTGTGAAAAATGCGAAAAACCGATAACAAGTGATGCTTTTATATGTAGTTATGAATGCACGTTTTGCTTAGAATGCACGACTGAAGTGTCTTATATTTGCCCGAACTGCAGTGGGGAATTAGTAAAACGACCAAACAGTTAAGGCATTGTAAGATCACTAAAAAGTGAAAGGTGAATGGAAATGAGCAAAGCATTGATCATTATAGATGTACAAAAAGCATTTCAGGATCCTAAGTGGGGGAAACGAAACAATCCAGACGCAGAAAGTAAAATAAACAACCTATTACTTGAATGGAGAAAAAGAAAATTAGAAGTCATTTTTATTAAACATCTTTCTACTAATCCGTACTCTGTTTTTTATCATAAAAATGAAAGCTCACAGATAAATGACTTACTTTATCCGCTACCAACAGAAACTATCTTTACTAAAGAAGTTAATAGCTCCTTTATAGGAACATCATTGGAAGACTATTTGCATCAACTTAAAATCAATGAACTTGTCTTAACTGGTTTGACGACTCCACATTGTGTATCAACGACAGCAAGAATGAGTGGTAACTTAGGCTTCACAACTTATCTATTATCAGATGCTACATCAGCATTCGACCTAACTGACCACCTGGGAAACCGTATAGACGCTCAAACCGTTCATGATGTTTCTCTTGCAACAATTCATAATGAATTTGCCACTGTCATTACCACTGAAGATTATATAAAGCTTCTATAGATTTCCTATTATTAGATAAAAAACAAGCATCCCATTAGGAATAAGGATGCTTGTTTTTATGAGCCAGTAGAAGTACTGCTCGATCCGAAACCAGAGCTAGATTTTGTACTACTAGATGAGGATGATGAAGTAACCTTTGTGCTTGGCTTAGGTGTTGACTTAACAGCAGATTGAGCTGAAGTAGTCGGTTTCGTTAATTTCACTTTACCTGATGGCTTTGATTTTGCTGCATTTGCTACAAGGAAAATCCACCATGGAAACGAGCTCTCATTCGCATAGTAATTCGAATCTAAAGTAGATTCGCCATTTTCATAAATATCATCTAAAAAGGCAATTAGCTCTTCTTCTTGGTAATCCAGATTATTTTCTTCCATATAATCTTCCATCGCTTCTAAATCCATACCTGGATATTGAGATTGTAAATGTTCTAATTCAATTTCACTTTCCATCTCTACTTCTTCTTCTACAACTTCTTCGCTATATGTTGACGTTCCTATTTCTTCATCATAAAAGAATTGTTCCTCTTCTATAACCATTTCTTCCTTTGTACTACAAGCACTTAAGGCAACAGCAGCAGATAAAATACCGCCCATTAATGTTTTTGTTTTTGACAATGTGATCCCCCTTACTAATCATTGAAAATTAAATTCAAGATCATTGCTACTAAACTCAAATTCCTCAATTCCATATAAAGTTTGTTCCAGCCATATTCAGTTTGTATTTACTCTTCTCTCGCTTCTCTAAACGGCTCGCAAAAGAATTAAGGAACTAAATAATTGTTCTTATTAAATAGTACGATCTTTGAGTGATAAAAGTTTCAAGAACGAAACAATCAAAAGACCGTAAAAACTTAGCAAATTTCAAAACAATTCGACAATCCCATTTTTCAATTTTACCATATATTATCCAACCCTATGGTGCAGCTTTGCTAATTATCACCACTAAATAACACTGAAGGTAAACCTTATTATTACAAAAAATGTCCCCTCATATAAGAGTTACTTTTGTGAGCAGATTTAACTTTTCCACATATATGTACGTACAATAAAGAGCACTTAGTTGATTCTTAATTTCATAGCCTGGCTAACAAAGAAAAGAGCTATCCATGTGGAATGCTCTTCAAGTGTTAAATAAGGTTGTTTAGATTATTTATTATTAAAGGTAACAATGACAAATCGATGCTCATAGTTTAGTATATATCCGTTTCTTATTAACTCATCATAAGCATTCACTAGCTGGTTAAAGTTATCCTTTACATTAAATCCTGGAAATTCCCATTCTATCACTTTCGCATAATAAATAAGAGCTTCCATATTAAAAAACTTTTGAAATGGAAAGTATTCATCAGCAAACTTAATGTCAAAGTTATTCTCTTTTAAATCTAGTAATGTATTTCTTAAATTTAAATCCTCATATTTTGGCATAAAGTTTGGAATTAGCATATTTGATAATCGGTTTCCATTTTTCCCGCCTACCTGTTGAGTAATGAATACACCACTAGGTTTTAGAACTCTTTTAACCTCTTCAATATTAAATGATTCATGTCTATTGATGATCATATCAAAACAATTGTCAGCATAATCAATTATGTCATCATCAATTGAAACAAGTTTTATCCCTAAAGGCACCAATTTGCTCCTTAAAAGATCAATATTAGGTTTCCATCCTTCTGTTACGGACGTTTTACTATAAGGATGATTTAAGGTAAGAAGAAATTCTCCTCCTCCAGTACCCATATCAAGCAATTCTAAATCCGATGACAAATAATTTTTTACGATGTCTGCATAATCCCATGGAAGAAATTCATTTTCCCAGCTTTCCTTTATATATGAAAAATCCCAACCGTCAAAGTTAATTGTTTCATATTTTAGCCATTCTTCTATTAACTCATTTTTATACATCATAACTATTCCCCCACTAATTTTATTTTCATGTGGACGATACAGTTAACTGATAGAAACTGAGGTTAATCTCGATACAGTTCTATCAGATTCACTAACTGTATCGAGTAATTAATTCGTTTCATGTTATAAATATTTCTCCTTTCCTCAAATCTTTCATGTGAAATAAAAGGCCACATATCGATGTTTTTCATATGTTAATACAACCTTTCACATTAAAAAGTAAACCGAATATGACTACTTCTCTACTTCTCTACTTCTCTACTTCTAAGGAAAATTTCAAAATAAATTGGGATTGAACCTTTTTGCTAGTAACAAATTGGCTTGTTTCGGATCAATATCGTGTACCAATAATTCCTCAGTACCTGATTTGGCCAAAATCAAACGTTCTCCTGACGGTGAGATTAAAGCAGAAGTGCTCTTTTGATTTTTCAAGGCATAATTAACACTAGCAAAATAAATATTATTCTCTAAACTTCTACACACCATAGCATTATTGAAAAAATCCGGATTGTTTACGTCCCCTGTAAATTGCGGATGAAAAACAATACTCGCATCCTGACGAGCAGCCCATCGCACAGTCTCAGGATACCGCCAACCTTCGTGACAAATAACAATACCAAATTTCATATTGTTTATCTCAAAGATTCTTCGACCCTTACCTGGAACATACCCGTACATATCTTCTCCTGGATCAATTTGATTTTTTGTCTGATATCCCATGATCTCACCATTGTTTCCAATTACAAAAGCAACCAAATGTAATCCCTGTTGATCTTCCCATTCCATAGGCATAATAACGGCTATTTTAACTTGTCTAGCAATATGACAAATCTCCTCTAAAGCTTTACTCTGAAAGCAATGATTATACTCCTCAACCTTATAACCAACTCCTCTTAATCCAGGAATAATTGATTCAGGAAAACAAACTAGATGGCAGCCCTTTTTACCGGCTTCATATATCATTTCCCTAACTATCTTTATTCCATCTGTTACAGAATTCGGAAACCTAGTTTGTGCTAACCCTATCTTCAAAATTTGATCTCTCCTATTACTATTGGTTTAGTTTGATAAATCCAAATATGCACCTTTTATTATTATGGATTTATTATATACTACTTCCAATAAGAGGAAAGAAAAAAATCACTTTAGTTGCTTTCTTTGTATACAAAAAAAGATCAGCATCTCTACTGATCTTTTCCTCAACTTACTTGGCGACGTCCTACTCTCACAGGGGACCCAACTACCATCGGCGCAAGAGCTTAACTTCCGCGTTCGGACTATCAGCTTGCAATAAGCCACAAAAAGTGTCGTTCATAAGGGAATGAACAAAAAAAGTGATTGGAAAAAGAACGTGTAGTGTCGTTCATAAGGGGAATGAACGACAAAAGTGGTTAGAAAAGAGCTTGTAGTGTCATTCATAAGGGGAATGAACGACAAAAGTGGTTAGAAAAGAGCTTGTAGTGTCATTCATAAGGGGAATGAACGACAAAAG
>NZ_JBLUOI010000105.1:13339-13553 GCF_048059995.1 Metabacillus sp. YM-086
GTGGTTAGAAAAGAGTGTGTAGTGTCGTTCATAAGGGGAATGAACGATAAAAGTGGTTGAGAAAGAGAGAGTATCTCCGCGTCAGCTTGTTCGTTCAGATCCTCATGTGCCAAGACCGCACACTCCGGTCTTCACTGCCTGCGCTTCCTTGACCTTCTTGCTTCTCCCAAGCCTCAGGCTAGTAGTCTTACTTTGTCTCTAATTTTCACATACA
>NZ_JBLUOI010000106.1:0-11963 GCF_048059995.1 Metabacillus sp. YM-086
ATTTTAATGAGCCATCACTATTCAAATCAAAATAACTAGGTGAAACAAGATTAAGGTTTCCTCCTGTACGATCAATCTGACTTATGTAGCTTTTGGTATTCCCAAAGTACAAATATGTCATATTAAAATCAGCAACATGTGCTGAAGCTTTTTGCGTCGTATGAAGAGAAAAAGCTGAAACAAGTACAACTCCTGCTACAACCTTTACTGTCGCATGTTTAATTTCAGGAAAACGTTTTTGAATATATTCCTTTGCCGTTGCATGTAAATCATCTATTTTCCCTTTAAATCCTAATTCACTTGAAAATTCTGTTGAAAAAGAATCTAAATAAAGAGTAATCACAACTTCATTGTCCGTCGTTATGATTTTATGTCGTTCAAATAATTCCATGGATGACACTCCCACTGACAGATATTATTGATTAGCCTGTACAATATCTCTTATTTTATGAATAAAAAACACCTTGTATTTGTAAGGAATACAAGGTGTTTTACTAAATCATATTAAAGGGAGTACTTCCACAAACTAACTCCATCATGAAAATAAATCGTTCCATCTGGAGATTGAATCACTTGTTTTACATCTCGTTTTTGACGTAAATAGGTGATTCTATGATTTTTCGGATTCATCTTGAAGATCGTTCCTTCGACAACTCCGTAGAGGTATCCGTCTTTTCCCATTAATAAGGAACCATTTGGTGAATGACCTGAAACATCGTTCACAATTTTCTTGCTGAACACGACACCTTTAGCAGGATGATAAACATAAAGAATTTCATCTGCTAATCCCCAAATCATTCCGTCATTTGCCACAGCAAGAGCTGAATAAAAACGGATATTTTTAAATGGCATCTTTATAATAACAGGGACTGCATTTGCATTATTCGCAGCAACTGTAAACAATGTTGCGTTCGTTTTAGCAGGATCTACATTTGGTTTTCCAAAAATAGATGTTCCTCCATAGATTTTTCCCTGGGATTTTGAATATGATAATGACACAATGCTCTGATCTTTAATCAGCTGATTTTTAACAGTGACTTTATTCGAACCAACATCAAGAATCGCTAACGCTCCACCACTATACCCTGAACGTGGTGTTGTTCCGATATATAATTTATTTGTATTCGGAAGATGAAGAACAGCACTTGGTCGATCTTGCCCATATCCACTTAAATTAAGAAGCTCTCTAGATGTTCCAGTAGATCGGTTGTACTCAATCATCTTCGCTTGCGGATAAACACCCAAATACATCTTATCGTTAATATAAGCAGAGCCTTCTACCTGACCAGTTGTTCCTTTTACCTCAGTTTTCTTCGTGCTCGGCGAATAAATACCAAGACTACCATTTAAAAATCCACTGCTAAACACATTTCCCTGACCATCAGAACCAATATGATGTAATTCAATCGGTTGGGCAGGTAGAGTCATTAAATCATGTTGAAATTGCTGACTGTCTAAATCATACGTAAAATAACGCTCATTACTACCTAATTTGCCCACAAGTGTATCGTTATCGATAAAATCAAAGGAAACAATTGTACCCGGAACCTTACGATCTACCAAAAGCTTACGTTCCTTCGTTGTTAAGTTAAACGAATAGATCGAATTTTGATAGCCGTAGTACACAACATTTCCTCTAGGCGATTTCGCAGATACACCAAAAGAGTCTGCTGCAAATTCACCAAGATATTTCCTTGAATTCACATCATAGTATAAAATCTTTCCGCTTGGATTTACCTTCACAAACAAAAGATTGTCAACAACATCTAAAGCTTGAATGTTCTTTTCATTTTTATAAGCACTCGGTAAGAGCAGCTCTTTTTTTCTCGTTTTCACATTAAGTGCAACAAGCTCTGCCGGAGAACCTAAGCCAACAAAGAGATAATCATTGTCTCCATAAGCAACACTCTTCGCATCCTTTTTACCTGAAAGAATCGTGCCGTAATCATAAAAGCCTTTGCCATCAACAAATTTAAAGGCCTTTCCTTCATTTGAAGTAACACCATAAAACGCATTGCTTGAGCTTGAATAATCAAGATCCCAAATAACCGTATTATTTTCTGTTGTAGCTTTTCCAATTTTCGTAAGCTGTTTTTTGTTCACATCGTATTTGTATAATAATTCGTTTGGTGTGGTTCCGATGAAAAACGTACCTGCAGGACCTTCTTCAATTGACCAGCCTGCCGTTGTGTTAGCAAGAGGTTCTACGTCAACTAGTTCTTTTGTATAAAGATTTGTTACAGCTAACGTCGCCGGAAGTCCTTGTAGAACAGATAGCATAAGGTGTTCTCCATTTGAGCTCGTGCCAAACGTTGCAACTGATACATTAATATTTGTTAATTGAGGACCTAACTTTTGAACAAGATTCGTATTTTTTACTCGATTTTCCGTTTTCGTTAAAAACGTTGTAACCGCTGCTGGCAGTTGTGCATAGCCACCAGCTTTTTTAATATCAACGGCTCTTTTCTTTAAACGCTCTAATTTTTTTAAATCACTTGTTGCTTTTTGTCCATTCCCATCAAAGTAAGATCTTTCGATGATATCCAATAATCTAATTTGCGATACTTCATAAATCACTCGTTCTTTTGTTATTTTTGATGGCTTTACATATTTGTTAAGTAGCTTTGAACGAGTAGAGCTCCCGGATACCTTACCAATTGCCCGCTCCGTTTTGGTGATATATGCTGTGAAATCGTTATAAAGCATATCAATTGTTTCCAGGTCACCTTTGTTGATAGCTGCCTCCATATTGGCGCGCCTTTGCAGCAGCATATTCCCTACATTTTCAGCATCTTTAAGTGCAGTATTTGCTGCATGTGTTGGATACGAGAATGAAAAAAGTGATAAAAATAAAATAATAGATAGTAGTGCTTTTGCTGTTCGCATGTTTACCTCCTACATTTCCTACAATGTGTCCCTTTTTTTCTAATAATAGGATAATTATACTATTACACTATTTAGGTTTCTATCGTTTTATGTTGAAAAGGTGCAAACCCATAAAAAATAACAGAGAGCGTCTTTGCTCTCTGTTACATCTATTATCTATAGGAATCTAATAAAGCCACCATCACCTCATAATTTTCATAATCAGCAGAAGGCATATCAAAAACAGTTAAACCACTTCCATCAACAAGTGTTATATCTGCTCCGTTTTCAAGTAAGACTCTAGCTGTTTCAACATGATTATAAGAAGCAGCCCACATAAGTGCAGTTTGTCCCATTTGATCTTGTGCATTAAGATCGGCACCAGAATTAATCAAAAGTTGAGTAATTTCCGGTCTTTCATGACCAGCTGCATACATTAACGGTGTACGCTGGAACACATTATCATCGACATTCACATAGCTCGCATCAAAATGGTTGTCTAAGAAATATTGAACAATCTCAATATTGTTGCCAATAATCGCACTGCCCATTGCATCTTGTCCATGTATATTCGTTTGTAATGGATCAGCTCCATGATCAATTAATAATTTAACAATATCCACATTTGAATACTCAGCAGCATATTGAAGAACAAGCATGTCCGAATTCATCGTGTTATCTGTTACAACAAGTTCATTTAAGTTAAATGTGTTCTCAGTAAGAAGAGTTTGAACAGTCGTCGTGTCACTATTTGAAATGGCTGACCAAAGTTCATTAACAGCATCACCCGTGTCTACTGGAAGCTCTCCTCCATTAACCAACAAGTTAAGATAATCAGTTAATCCAAATTCCAAATTCCTTAAATACTCTTCAATTGCTACAAGCTCTGCATAACCACCGGTAGCTTTGATTTCAACTGCTCTATTTTTTAATCTTTCAAGTTTAGCAAATTCTTTTTGTGCTTTTTCTGCATCAGAATTTAAGTACAAGTCATCAGAAATCATATTTAATAAACGATATTGGGAAATTTCATAAATTGTGCGTTCAATTTCCATTTTTACTGGTAGTACATAGAATTCATCAAGCTCAGCACGGTATGCTTTTCCTGCTACCTTCCCAATTTTTTGTTGAGTTAGCTTCATTTGCTTTGTTAGGTTGTTGTACAGTTCGTTTGCCATGTCAATATCTTCATAATAATCAATAGCATCACTATATTCGTAAAGAAGTTCACTTAAATAAAAGCCTTGTAAATCAGCTTCCCAATATCTTAAGTCCTGGTCAATAACCGCTGGCAATGCTGCATAACCACCGGCTTGTTTAATTGCTACTGCGCGTTGTTTTAACCGCTCAAGCTTCGCCGTGTTTCTTTCAACTTTTTCAAATTCATAATTAAAAATATCTTCCATAATAACATCCATTAATCGAGA
This sequence comes from Metabacillus sp. YM-086, assembly GCF_048059995.1. NCBI lineage: Bacteria > Bacillati > Bacillota > Bacilli > Caryophanales > Bacillaceae > Metabacillus > Metabacillus sp. YM-086. Next base: position 4,293 of record NZ_JBLUOI010000106.1, read on the forward strand.
TTGAGACACCTCATAGATCGTACGCTCAACAGCTATTTTTGCGGGAACTAAGTATGTTTGTGCTAATCTTTCACGATTCGAAGCTCCTGATACCTTTCCGATCTTAATCTCTAGCTGACGAATTTCACTTGTTAACGTATCATAAAACATGTCAATCGTAATAAGCTCACCTTTATTAATAGCATTGTTATAAATTGATAGAATCGCATTTAACGATCTACCTTGCTCCACAGCTGCATCATAGTTGGTATGACTTTGAGCTGCTAGGGCAGTTGTTTCAGTTGCTAATGGACTAATAGGGCTTACAAGTAAACCTACGGATAAAGCAATAATCGGTAATTTTTTCAACAGACGATCTCCTCTACGGTAAAAATAAATAATAGATTACTTCGTCATTTTATCATGCAAGCACTACTTTAGAATTAGGATTTCATTCCCATTTATCTACTAGATCCTTTCCTAAGCAACTTTAAATATTTTCATTTTATGGTAATATATTCATAGGTTTATAGAATTATATTTCATAGGAGGATTCAACCATTGAAAAAAGCACTATTTCTTTTAACAGCTATTTTCACTCTTATTTTCAGTGCCAACATCACTCATGCAGCTGCAAAAGATGATGCAAAAGCACTTGGTCAAGGACTTCTGAAAAAGCTGTCATCATTTGAACAAACAATTAACGCTGGTGATATTGAGGACATACATAATCAATATGATGCTATGTCAAATGAAATTAAAAAAACGGAAAGAGCCATTGGGAAGGTTTCAGGAAAATCTAACCGAGATCAATTGAACAATACCTATGTGCGTCCCGCAAAAATTGCGAGAGAACGTGTGATCTATGAGGTTTCTCAATACCGTTTATTACTCATTATCGAAAAGCAATATATTGAAGGCCAACTCGATAAAGTGCAAAGCAATTTAGAAAAGTTAGAGCGCCTAAAGAAAAGAGCCGTTGAAATTAAAGAAGCGGGCGGATATAAAGCTGTTCCCGAAACAATCACTAACACCTTAACAGAGTGGGAAAGCAACATTGAATCTGAACTAAACACTAGCAACCCTGAAGACGGTTGGAAAGCCTCATTTACTGGTGAACCATTATTTGAAGGAAATGTTCAAGACGACGGCAGCCTACTTTATGGAAATTATAATATTGTTGATGAAGTCTACAAGGCAGATATTATGTCTTTTGATGAGAATGGAACAAAAAAGAATTCTTGGACTGTAAAAGATCACCGAGTTGAACTAGGCGGCACAAAGAAGGACCCGCGAATTGTGACAATTAACTATACAAAGGGAGCCGTTACTTCCTACACAACCGATGGAAAAAAAGAATGGACTTATTCAGTAAATCAAAGCATGGAATTTGAAGATTTCTACCTAATTGGCGAAAACGGAACAGTTTACTTAGTTGTAAAAGATAAAATTCATGCTGTTTCATCTAGCGGTAAGCTTCTATATTCACTCTCTAAGCCGACTGGTGCCTGGGATATGAAACTAGGACCAAATGGATCAGTTTATGTGATAAATATCGACATAAACAATTGGAAAGATAGCACGCTAACAAAGTATTCGAATACAGGAAATGAAGAGTGGACTAACAGTCTAGCGATTGACAACCCAGAGATCAATTACATTAACCATTTTGAGCTACTGAAAGTTGATCATAACGTGTATGTAAATATCATTTATGGTGGAGATGATTATTTCTCTTCAATAGATACCCTTTATTCTTTTAATCCTGAGGGCGAAAAGAACTGGGAAGCAAATGATATTGGGTATGTATATGATTTACGTGAATATGGACTAAGCACTTTAATCTTAACTGGTTCACACTATTATTCTTTAGATGCTAATGGAAATATTCAAAAAGAGATTGAGATTATCCCTGACTTTTCGGATGACTATATTCACAGCAGCTTCTTCAGTTCTACTAACCAGCTTTATATGAATACTAGTGAATATATCGCAAGCATCACACCGAATGGCCAATTCAGTTGGCAATCAAATATTCCTTATACAGAGTGGGCATCTCTTTATCCACTTAATAACAAGATTCTATTTACTCCATTTGATGATAATAAAGCTTATGTTTATTCAAATAATGGAGACAAATTAGGAACATATAATTTGGGTTATACAGGTGGGTATATAAGATTATCAGCTGAAAATCCAAATACAAACACAATCTTCTTAACGCAAAGTGAGTATATTGAAAGTCTTGATCAAATTAAAACTACATTACATGCGTTAAAGTATTAGTTGATTATTATGGTAAGATTATAGAAAGAGGAAGGAACAGCTACATGGCTGTTTCTTTTTCTTATGTAGTTTACGGAAGGTGCGTCTAATGGTATTTATCATTTATCTTTTTTTATTGTTATCTCTCATAAGCTTCGGGCTTTACCCTAGTGAGTTAATGTACAAATATTCCCTCGTACTGTTTGCTTTCGTAGGGATTTATTTACTCATTCGTTTCATACGTCATCAACCTATTTATATTCCTCTATGGTTATTGCCGATACCTCTTTTATACTTGTTTACTCTGTTCTTTGGTGTTGAATCTGTTCAGGGGACCTTGGATCAATTTCTAGTTTGGAGTACGGTTATTGCTTTTGGCGTGTTAGTTATTCACCTAAAAAACCCCAGTCAGCAACTACCACTAATCCTTACTGCTCTAAGCTGGACAATGATTATAGGAACCTATTTTATTTTAATAAAAATCATTTCGTTTCCACATTTTATTTTACCTTTATCTAAGGAACTTTCCGGACTTGGTGAGCGCCTTGGAGGATTTTTGCAATACCCAAATGCTTTTGCATCCTTTCTTGCTGCCATCATTTTGTTTCATCTTGTCCAAGCTATGAAGGAGTCAAAAAAACATCTTTACTTCCTTCATAGTTTCATTGTCCTGCCGGCATGGCCTTTGTTTTTATTAACAGAGTCTCGAGGGGCATGGCTTCTATTTGCCGCAGTATGGGTGATGTCATTTTATGTTGTATCAGCAAATCGGCATGTACAATATTTTCTTTTATCTTCCTTTATGATTTCAGGTGGAACTCTTCTTTATATGTTATTTACGTTAAGTGGTACGATTAAAATTACATTTTTATCGATAATTTCACTGATGTTCTTAGGTGTCATTGTTTGGATTGGAGACAGATTTAATGTTTTAGAGAAAGTACCTAACCTTAAGAACCGTCATATCTTTCCACTAGCCCTAATAGTCTTTATCGTTTTAACAGTGAGTGACCTTTATTGGAAAGGATTGTTTTACAGAATCTTACCTGACTCCTTACAACGTCGTTTAGGTTTTGATGTTGGTACGTTTTCAGAGCGAGTACTGTATTGGAAGGATTCGCTGGAACATTGGGAGCAATTTACCTGGATAGGACTTGGCGGAAAAGCCTGGCAGCTGTTCATGTATCGTATTCAATCTTCTCCGTATTTAACAAGTGAAGTTCATAATAGCTTTATAAATATATGGATTGAAATTGGGATCGTTGGACTGATCTATGTTTGTATTATTTTAATTAAAGTTGGCTATCGTTTATGGCGTAGTCATGCAGCGGCGTTTCCTGCTTTTCTCTTTTTATTAATACACGGAATGTTGGAGTTTACTTTTTCCTATCCTTTCTTTTTACTTTTTCTGTTGTGTCTTTTAGTCACTCCAAAGAAGTTGGAGCTATCTTCTTTAAGAAACAAAATGGCGATATCGATCTCATTCATCCTGCTTGTTAGTGGTGCTTGGCTATCTTACCAATTTATTAATGCCGATTCAGCGTATAAAGCAGCAAACAGTTCATTGACTAGAGAAGAAGCACAGCAATGGATTCTACAGGCTATCGATAAAAACGCATGGGAAACTGATTATGTCCGCTTTGCCGTAGAAAATGAGTTGGTAATCGGAGATAAGAAATTAAGACTACTGGAACAGTCATTACAATATGAACCAAATCATGCTTGGTTGCTTTATCAAGCTGGTAAGGCTGCGGAAGAAACTGGAGATTTTAAGAAAGCAGAGGATTATTATGAGCTTTCTAAAGAGAATAACCGCTATCCTAATAGAAGGAATTGATTAAGGGAAAAGCTTTGTAGGAGAAAGATCCTACAAAGCTTTTTCTTTATATCTTAGTGTTTTGCATAAGATACTTTGCTATCTGCTTGAACGTAGTATCCGCCACCTACATGGATTTGATCTCCATCTACATTATAAACACGGTACATGTTACCTTTTTTAAGTGTTTTTTCAGCCTTACCATCTTTCATTAAAGAAGTATCAGCTTTAATAGTAACAAAACCAACATAGAATACTACTTTTGAATTATCATGCTTAACAGTATAGCCGCCACCTACGTCATACACACCGTCTTCTGAGCTAAATACGCGAATGCCTTCGCCAGCTTTTAACGTACGGAATACATCACCATTAGGCTTATACATAGTTGTGTCATTCTTAATTAAGATACGACCAATATGTTTACCTGTTTCTGGCTTTTCCTCATTGTCATCACCAGGTACATAGTTTTCTTCAAGAAGATCAAAGATAATTTTTGCTTGATCTGTATTGTCGATTAATCCAGCAAAACGCTCGCTTTGTGGACCATATGCATATACAGGTACATCTTCACCAGTGTGTCCACCAGTAGTCCAACCAGTAACAGAATGGTCATCAACGATTGCTTCAATTGCATTATCGATAGCTGTACCGTTTTTCGCAACAGCTGCATCTTTCACAGCCTGAATTTCTTCTTTAGTGATCTTGCTGTAGAAATCAGCTGCAATGTACTTTTTCATGATTCCTTCAACATCAGCTTTGTCGCCAGCAGCAAAGATTTCAGCTGCAATGAAGTCAGGAGTTTTTGAGAATGCTTTAATTGGTGCTACGTGGAAGTTATAGTCTCCATTTGGAGCAGCTTTTGTATTAGAACCTAGAGATAAACCACCAGTAGCATGGTCAGCAGTTGTAACAACTAATGTATGACCATCTTTTTCAGCAAAGTCGATTGCTGCTTTAAATGCTCTTTCGAAATCTTCCATTTCACTCATTGTGCCAACAACATCATTGTCATGCTCAGCCCAGTCGATTTGGCTTCCTTCAACCATTAAGAAGAAACCATCTTCATCTTTGCTTAAACGCTCGATTGCTGTTTCAGTCATTTCTTCTAAAGAAGGAATGCTGTCAGGACGGTCGATCATCTTTGGAAGACCACCATCAGCGAATAATCCTAAGATTTGCTCGCTATCATCGTTCATAAGCTCTTCTTTTGTTGATACAGTTGTATAACCTGCATCCGCGAATTCTCCTACAAGGTCACGCTTATCTTTACGAATATCAGCTGAGAAGTTTTTTAATCCTCCGCCAAGAAGAACGTCTAATTTATGTTGGCCATTTATTAGCTCATCAAAGTAGTCATCAGCGATTGCATCCATGTTTTTACGGCTCTCATCATGTGCACCATAAGCAGCTGGTGTAGCATGTGTAATCTCAGAAGTTGCAACTAAACCAGTTGCTTTCCCCATTTCTTTTGATTGCTCAAGAACTGTTTCGTATGGGTTTTTGTCGGCGTCCATACCGATTGCATTGTTATACGTTTTGATCCCTGATGCCATTGCTGTTGCTGCAGATGCAGAGTCAGTAATGTTTTGGGCAGGATCATCAGGATATGTAGTTTGCATACCTACTAAATACTTGTCGAATTCCGTTGGTTCCATTTCTTTTGTTTTCGGATTATTCTTCATGTAGCGGTGTGCCGCAACTGTAGATGGACCCATACCGTCACCAATTAAAAAGATAACGTTTTTAATTTCTGGATCGCCTTTACTTTTCGCACTAGAAACAGTTGTGTTTGATGTTGCCCCAATAACACCCGCAATTGCTACTGAAGATAGAATTGTAACCGGGACTAATTTCTTGAAAAGATCTTTACTTTTCATTGCTCATCCTCCTACTAGTTATCATAAATACTAGTATTATATTAATAGAGTTTTGTTAACCAAGTGTTTATCTAATGTAAATTGTCGTAAAAATTATGTAAAAAATGTAAAAACATTGTCAAAACGTTGTTTACATTTTTCCATTGTGGGGAAGTTTGATTGTTTTTGATGAAAGTTTGCTATAATTCTAGTAACTCTATGAAAAGGTGGTAGTAAGGATGTTGATGCTAAGGAGAACCTTGTTACTAGTTATCCTGTTTTTTTGCTTCTCTCAAGTACAGGCTTATGCTGGTTCCTGGGAAGTTCCATATAAAGATGCATTAAACGTAGCTAATCAATTAAAACAGAAGCAAGCAGCATTTGATAAAGCAATCAATCAAGGGAATATTGAGGTAGTTGATTCTTTATATGATGATTTTTCTGCTATGATCGGAAAAACAGAAAGAGCTATAGGAAAGGTTCCGCGCAGTTCAAAGCGGGAGTATTTGTTGAACGAATTTGTAAGACCAGCCAAAATTTCAAGAGAACGTGTCATTTATGAAGTATCACAGCTTCGTTTGCTAGAGCAAATCGATGCAAATGTGAAAAAAGGAAGCTTTAATGAAGCAAAAAGTTTACTAGCAAAGCTTGATCGTTTAAAGAAGAGAGCTGTTGAAATTAAGGATGCAGGTGGATATGCTTCGCTGCCTGTTGCTGTAAATAACTATCTTACAAACTATGAAAATACCTTAAGAAATCAAATTGAAACAGGTAGTGTACCGAGCCTTTATTCTTCTATTTATAATGGAATCTCTAGTATAAAACCTGAAATTAATGTTGGAAGTTTTTCAAAGGATTCAGCTGTTGTTTTTGAAACATTGAATTCTGTACTTCAAGATCATCCAGAGCTTTTTTATTTTAGCTATAAAGGGAGTTTGTTCTGGTCTGATGGCAGGTTTGAAATTAAGTATCTTTACTCTACGAGTACGATATTATCGATGAAGAGTCAGTTAGAGCAAAAGGCAAATCAGATTCTGGCTCAAACCATTACTCCTGGTATGTCAGAGTACGAAAAGGTGAAAGCCATTCATGATTTCCTAGTTTTGAATATGGCATATGATTATGATAATTATCTGCGGGGCTCTCTACCTGAAGATTCTTATAATGTGTATGGAGCACTTATTAAAGGGACAGCTGTTTGTGAAGGTTACACTGAAGCTATGATTTATTTGTTAAGTAAGTTGAATATTGAAACGAAGTATGTAACAGGTACAGCTAACGGTGGGGCTCATGCATGGAATAAAGTGAAGATTGATGGTGCGTGGTATAACGTCGACGCTACTTGGAATGATCCTGTTCCGGATAAGAAAGGGTATGTGCGTTATGATTACTTCCTGGTGACGGATAGTGAATTGGCGAAGGATCATAAGTGGGACAATGCTGGATTTCCGAAGGCGACGGATGGGCAGTATATGAAATAGGTGGGTTTTAGAATGGCGGGCAGTCCAATTTTTGTGAGATTGGGCTGTTTTTGTTTTGTGTGAGACTGTTAGCACTTATGGGGGAGGTGTTTTATCGTTCATTTCGTTTATGAACGACAGTTTCTTCTTTTTTTGGTAGCGTTTTGTCGTTCATCTCCTTTATGAACGACTGTTTCCTCTTTTTTTGGTAGCGTTTTGTCGTTCATCTCCTTTATGAACGACTGTTTCCTCTTTTTTGGTAGCGTTTTGTCGTTCATCTCCTTTATGAACG